>JAJRVW010000038.1 GCA_024277115.1 Calditrichota bacterium | reverse complement strand
ATTTCTTTCACTAATCCTATATTTTGATTTTCTCTTTTTGCCATGTTTTTTCCTTTGTTTTTTTGGTCAAACTAAATTTAGGAAGGACATGGCAATTTTTCACATATTTGCCTTTTTACACAAATTTAAGGACGCAATCTGACCTGTACAAGCCAGAAATCACAAAAAGCAAATGCTAAATATCAAAAATACAAACATCAAGAACAAAACCGTTGGTAAACAGTTTCGGAAATTGATATTTTAAATTTGGATTTTATTAGTTCTTTGATTTTTGTCATTTGTAATTTTCTGTCAAGAAAAACAAGAAATTTATTAATAAGACACAAAAATGGCCACAAAACAATCCCTTTTATTTATGCCCGATATTTCCGGCTTTACAGAATTTGTAAACCAAACGGAAATCAGCCACAGCCAGCATATAATTTCCGAGCTGCTCGAGATAATTATTGATTGCAACGAACTGGGCCTGGAGATTTCGGAAATTGAGGGCGATGCCATTCTATTTTATAAAGAGGCCACTATCCCGGACGCTGACCAAATAATTGATCAGGCAAAAAAAATGTTTCTTGGCTTCCATACCCATCTTAAAAAATACGAATCACAGCGGATTTGCCAATGCGGGGCTTGCAGCACGGCGGCATCGCTTTCTCTAAAATTTATTGGCCTTTTTGGGGATTTTGGGTTTATTCACGTTAAAGACCGGAAAAAGCCCCATGGTAGTGATGTTATCCTTTTACACCGTTTGTTAAAAAATAAAATTAACGAGAAAGAATATCTTTTATTAAGCGGCACGGATGAACAGCGCCCAAAGGCTAAATACCTGGCAACGGAGTATGAAGGTTTTGGAAAAATCGATTACCATTATTTTTCTTTTGCCCCTCTTCTAAAATTGGTTGAAGCCCCAAAAGAACCTGAGACCAGGAATAGAATAAAAAACCCGATCATTGTTTCGGGATTGATAAAATGTGACCGGCACTCAATTTATGAGGTTATCTCAAATTTGGATTATCGTCTTTTATGGAATAAGAAAATCAAAAAAATAAATTATAAAAAAGGACGGGTAAACAGGCTCGGGACAAAACACACTTGTTTGGTCAGCGGCAAAAATCTGGAATTTGAAACGGTTACAAGTAATTTTGGGGCAAATAAACTTGTATATGGCGAACGTGTATCTGACATGCCGATGGTTAAAGAATTTACGATTTATAATATTCTGGCCAAGGATAAAAAAGGGACGCGCCTCACCATCGAGCTGCATTATATCCCACTGCCGGTAATTGGTCGCCTGATTTTACCATTGTTTAAATTTATGTTTAAAAGAAACCTGATCGCAAACCTGGCGGCCATTAGAGATGTATGTGAAAATTGAAAAGCACGATGATGAATGAAAACCTAATATTTAGCAGCCGTTCACAATCTCCAGATTGGGAACGGAATTGAAACGAAACTGTGTTTCGATAAAAAAACTATTCACGAATTTTGCTTGTCCGTCAGCTAAGATATAAAATTTATTCCTCTTCTTGCAGCCGTAGTTTTTCCACCTCTTTGCGCCGTTTTTTCACCCGTGCCCGCGCATCCAGATATTTTGAATCGTCCGAGAGTTTATAAGCTTCTTCATAAAAGTTTTCCGCATCATCAAAAAAACCAAAAATCTCAAAATAAAGCCCCATATTATAAGTGGCGGCAATACGGTCTTCTTTTTCTGATTCTTTTGACGCCAAAACTTTTTTCCAAATTGCTTTCGCTTCCTCCCACAAATCACGCTTGGCATACTCCAGGGCCGATTTCATTTTTTTGGATTCGCCCTCTTCTATTTCCCTTTTTTGGGTGACCGTGTGCGGGGCGATTTGTTTTACTGTCTTATCCAATATTTTAGAAACCAGCCCTTCCACAATCGGCTTCCAGTCTTTTAGACCCGCGGCAGCGCTCGTTTCGTCTTTCCCGCTGGACCGGTATTTCCATAATCTCGATTTATTGCTGGCTTTGTTTGTTTTCGAAGCAACCACCGAACCTGTGTTTACATCAATAATCCTGAACGTGATTTGGGCGCTTACATGGCGCGTAATATTATAACGTTTCTTTTTGACTTTGACTTTTTTGCCGTCCTTGTTCTTTTTCTTTTCCGTGTACGTTTCCCATTCGCCTTCATCTTTTACGGAATAGGAACCGCTGCCGGTGATTAAAGCCTGCGCACCAATCATATTGCCTATCTCTACCGCCTGCTCTTCATCCACCAAACCACTTAAAGTAAGGGATTGCTCTTTCAGCACATCATTTATTTTTGAGCGCTCTATAACCGTGTAATAACCATTTTGGACCAGCTTGGCCACAAGTTCATTGCTTACATAAATCCCGGGATAAGCCGCCTTTGGCTGAAGCGGTTTTCTATCTTTCTTTTTGGCGATGGCGTTTACTATGGCTTGTTTCAGGTTATCCGAGTTTTTATCGCCCGCGCTAAAATCCCAGCTGCCTAAAAAATCAAATTCCATCACCGCAATGGTTCGTGCCGAGCCAATATTTAACTCCGCCGGTTTGCGCACTTTAACCGGGATGGTTGTGGTACAGGCTGTCGTAAATATAATCAGAACAATAGAAAATATAATTTTTTTCAAGATGCTTTCTCCGGTAGAATTTTATAAGTCTAAAAATATGAGAACTAAATTAACGATGTAGGGAAAACAATCAAATTATAAACTAAACCGGATTCAAGAATCTATTCTTTTTTTAAAAGTACCCTTTAACAAGAAAAAATGACAGCTTAGTAAAATATCGTTAATTATCTTGTATTCATGTTTTCTTTTTGCGAATTTCTTACGGGGCAAATATAGGAGACCTGACATGAAATTATTTTACTACCTTTCTATTCTTATTCTTCTTTTTATCTTCTCATTCACTTTTAAAGGCAAACCTAAAACAGGCCTTAGTAAAACGACAACCAATGATGCTTATGATTATATCAACATAAATAGTATTTTGATGTGGGTAAGCAATACAGGTGATGGTTCGTACAATCCTATAACACAAGGAGCGGGGTTTGAATGGCCTGCCGGCAGCGGTAAAACAGCCATCTTTGAAGACGGATTTATCTGGGCAGGGCTTAACCGTTCACTTCCGGACAGTACACAAATCCAGGCCGGCGGCAGTAAATATAACCGCGGATTGCAGGCCGGTAAAATTCTTGAGAATGGACATGCGGATGACCCGAATAATTCGCGCTACCGTGTCTATAAAATAAATAAAGATTGGCAAAACCTGAGCCCCGGCCCTGTCCGCGATGCCTATCAAAAAGATTATGAAGAGTGGCCTGTCGAAGACGGTGCGCCCTGGATTGATGTAAACGGCGATGGCCTCTTCACAAGCGGAGTTGATAAACCCGACATTCTTGGCGACGAAATGCTCTGGTCTGTGGCCAATGATCTGGATTCTACAAGAACAAAAAGGTTGTTTAACAGCTCGCCATTAGGTATCGAGCAACAAACTACCGTATGGGGTTTTGCCAGTAACAACGATCTTACAAATATCGTTTATAAAAAAGTAAGACTGATCAACAAGGGGTCAAATTTAATTGATTCCATGTTCATCAGTATTTGGAGCGACCCGGATTTAGGAGGTGCCGGCGATGATTTTGTAGGATGCGATACAACTCTTGATTTAGGATTTTCTTTTAATGCCAGTAATTTTGACAATGTTTATGGTGAGGCCCCACCGGTTATAGCTTACACTTTTATTAAAGCACCTGGAAAGAATCGCGGTAAGAAGATGACCTCTTTTCGACCTTTAATACAGAGCTCATTTCCTGCTGAACCACCTCCTGTGCCAGAATTAATTTATAATTACCTAAGAGGTGTGACCGATGATGGAGACCCGTTTGTAAACCCTCAAGGAGATACTGTAACTTATGTACTATCGGGATATCCGATTACGGGAACAGGCTGGTATGAAGGGCCAAATAGTTGGGGCGTACCTCCTGGTGATCGGCGCATTTATATAAACTCCGGGCCATTTACCTTTGCGCCTGGCTATACACAAGAGATCGTTTATGCCATCGTAATTGGCCAGGGTGAAAATAATATTGACGGTATACGTGTTGTAAGGGACCTGGCTGTTAATGCACAATCTTATTTTGACAAGGATTTCAAAGAAAAAACCCCACCTTCCCCTACTTTAAAAGCGCTTGCACAAGATAAAAAAATCAAACTCTTTTGGGATAACAGTTCAGAAAGCTATGCTGAAACCGATCCCATTTTACAATACAGAAACGAAGAAGATTCAACCTGGTTATTTGAGGGTTACCGCCTTTGGCAATATCGCGATCTTAACGGATCGGACCCGGTTTTATTAAGTATTTTTGACTTGGATAATGATATTAATAAAGTTAGGGACTATACATTTATTAATGGTGGAAATTCTGATATTATATTATTTATCAGTCCCAATATTGGCCTGCAACACAGTATAACTATCGATAAAGATAGTTACACCGAAAATGATCTCAGTAATGGCTCACCTTATTTTTTTGGGATAACAAGTTACGTTTACTCAGAAAAGAGTTCCACCCGTTTTAAAGAAAGTAAACCAGCCATTATCGAAGTTATCCCCAGCCAAAACCGTATCGATTATAACCCGGCCTATGGTGATGATGGCAGAATAGAAGTTAAACATAGCCAGGGTTATGGGGATGGTGCTATTATTGTGCGGATAGAAAACCCCTCGCTGGTAGAAGTTGATACCTTCACCATATTCTTAGATTCCACACAAGCTGATATTAGCGCATCCATCACAAACGATTTTGGTGAACTACTTTCATCCAACACTAATTATAAAGATGTATTCAATTTGTTTTCCGATTCGCTTCTCTATGAATTAGGATTTACAGTTGAGATTTTAAATACCGGTTTGGACAGCCTCGATGGGCGATCAAGCCGTATTAAATCTATTTTGGAAACATCCGGTCCTGGCGGGGTAAAGCCTAGTAGTCCGGTAAATATTATTAAGGGGGTAAACTCAACAAAAAAATGGGAGATTATAAATCCGGACAATAACCAACTCTCTTATTTTGATACGCGTGATTATTTAAAATATAGCAGTAGAATAATCCCTGGGAGAGAAAAGTATGAGATGCGTTTTACTGAAAAGGGCAGTGAGTACTACCTGTCAGGTTACAGTGGAGGTTTCATAAATTCGGAGCCATTAAAAGATGCCCCCAAAGCTACAGCTCGCGTCCCATTTGAAATTTGGACTTTGGGGGAAGACCTTGATAGTGAAGATGATGATCAACAGCTCATAATAAAAATACTTGATTTTAATAATAGCGATTCTAATGCAGCTATTCCAGACAGTACCTGGTCACATTTCGCGAAAGAGGACCCTTATCATCCTGATGAGTGGGAACAAATTTTTGCCTATTACCCAAAAGATAGCATTTACAAGGAACCTTTACCGGATAGATCGGGCTTTTCTGATAAACCCAGGGGATTGCATAAATTTGGACGTTTTACATTAAGAGGTGAGTTACCCGAAGAAGGGACGGTTATACAAATTGATACATGGCGCTCTTTAACAAAAGACGATGTTTTCACTTTTGCCACCAGCGCGCCGGACACCGCAGATATGATCGGGGCGAAGAAAAAGCTGGACCGAATTTCTGTTTTTCCCAATCCCTATTTTGGTGTGGATCCCTTTGGATGTTTTCCCAATCAAAATTTTGTCCGATTTACTTCCCTGCCGCAAAATGTGGTTGTACGTATTTTTACAATCTCCGGCCAATTGGTGCAAAAAATAGAGAAAGACAACGCCTCGCCCTGGCTGGATTGGGACCTGCGCAACATAGACGGCAAAGCAGTGGCCAGCGGCATTTACATCGTTCATTTGGATATGCCGCACATCGGCAATAAGATCATGAAACTGGCCATTGTGCAGGATAACCGGTAGGAACAGACTCCGGTTTGCGAAAAAATACTCAATACCTGAATGTACCGAGAGTTTAAAACAAAGATGTTCCTCGGTGTACTCTTTGCCTCCGTGGTAAAAAAAAGTGCTTTTAGCAAGCGCAGTCACTATTAGCTGCTTAGGACACAAAATACACAGAGTTTTTAATTCTATTAATTCCGGTGATCGAAGAATATTTCGTGCTTCGAAAACGCTTCTACTTTTCTGGGTAGAAGCAGTCTCCTGTTTACGATAAATTTTAGCTCTAAAGCGAGATAAAATCATGAAAAAAACATTTATGCTTCTAATTAGTTTTACAACTATTATAATTTTCTCCTTCAAAATTGCAGGCATAAAACAATTATCAAAGATCAACACAAACGATGTATACGACTATATAGGCGTAAATAATATTTTGATGTGGGTAAGCAATACAGGTGATGGTTCATACAATCCCACAACACAAGGAGCGGGGTTTGAATGGCCTGCCGGCAGCGGTAAAACAGCCATTTATGAAGATGGTTTTCTTTGGGGCGGGGTCAACCGCTCCCTGCCGGATAGTATACAAATCCAGATCGGTGGCAGTGCATATAACCATGGTTTACAAGCTGGTAAAATCCTTGAGAATGGCTTAGCCGACAATTCAGAGAATCCACGCTATCGTGTCTATAAAGTTTTTAAAGATTGGCAAAATCTCAGCCCGGGCCCTGTCCGCGATGCCTATCAAAAAGATTATGAAGAGTGGCCTGTTGAAGACGGTGCGCCCTGGATTGATGTGAATGGTGATGGCCGCTTCACTCGCGGAGTTGATAAACCCGATATTATCGGCGATGAAATGTTATGGTTTGTTTCCAATGACCTGGATACAGCAAGAACAATTAATTTGTATGGCAGCTATCCTCTGGGCATCGAACAACAAACTACGGTTTGGGGCTACAAACGATATAACATTTTATCAAATACCATTTTTAAAAAAATACGGCTGATCAATAAAGGTTCAAACTTAATTGATTCCATGTACATCAGTATTTGGAGCGATCCTGACCTAGGGGATGTAGGAGATGATTATGTTGGTTGTGATACAACACTCGATTTAGGTTTTTGTTTTAATGGCAAAAATAATGACTATATCTATGGAGAAGCGCCTCCCGTGGTAGGTTATACTTTTTTACAAAGCCCTGTATTAACCAATGGGAAAAAATGGACTTCATTTTTCGTTTATATACCAAAGCCGTGGAGTGGGCCTGCACCTGATCCTCCCCTAAGGTCATACGAAAATACAATTGGAGAGTATAATAAAATGAATGGTCTTACAGGTGATGGCGATCCATTTGTAAACCCCGAAGGAGACACCACATTATTTCCTATTGCTGGTGACCCCATAACACAAACAGGTTGGTTTGAAGGCCTGGGCCCGGGCGCATGGGGACAATACCCCGATGACCGCCGTTTTAATATGAATGCCGGCCCATTTACCTTTGCACCGGGCGATACACAGGAAATCACCTATGCGATTATGGTCGGCCAGGGAGAAAACAATGTTGATGGTATCCGCGTTGTGCGTGATATGGCCGTTTATGCCCAAACCTATTTTGATAAAGGTTTCAGGGAAATAAACCCACCACCACCTGTCTTAAAAGCGCATCCACAAGATAAGAGAATTAAACTTTTTTGGGACAATAATGTGGAAAGTTACACAGAAACCGATCCTATTTTGTCACACAAGGCCGAAGAAGATTCAGCTTGGTTGTTTGAAGGTTATCGTCTCTGGCAATTCAAAGATAAAAGGGGCTCTGAACCTGTTTTATTAGATATTTTTGACCTCAAGAATGATGTCTCAAAAATTAGGGATTTCACTTTTATTAAAGGTGATGTTTCTGAGGTTACATTATTTACCAGCCCCAATATTGGCCTGCAACACAGCATAACTATCGATAAAGATCGTTACACTGAAAGTGGTTTAAGTAACGGCTCACCTTATTTTTTTGGATTAACAAGTTACGTATACTCCAAGAAGAGTCCCACTCGTTTTAAGGAAAGTAAACCGGCCATCATCGAAGTTATCCCCGGGCAAAACCGCATCGACTCTACTTCGCCTTATGAAGCTAATAACAGGGTTTTGGTCAAGCATAGTAAAGGTTATGGTGATGGCGAAATTATTGTAAAAATTGAAGACCCCTCTATTATTAAAATTGATACGTTTACCATTCAAATAGATTCTTCTTGGGCGGGTGCCAATGCAACTATTACGAACGCTTTTGGCGAAACACTTTTCTCCAATACAAATTATAAAGATGTATTTAATAAATTTTCTGATTCGCTTCTCTATGATTTGGGGTTTACAGTTGAGATTTTAAACACAGGCCTGGACAGCCTTAATAGTTTATCGAGTGGTATCAAATCCGTTTTAGAAACATCCGGGCCTGGCGGGGTAAAGCTTAGCACTCCGGTAAATATAATCAAAGGATTGAACTCTACAAACAAGTGGGAGATTATAGATCCGGGATTTTATGGAGACACACGTGTTGATTTAACAGAAAATTACCATGATCCCGGCCGTGAAAAGTATGAGATACGTTTTACCGAAAATGGGAGTGAATATTATTTAACGGGATACGCTGCGGGATTCGCTACCACTGCGCCCTTAAAAGATGACCCTAAAGCCGCAGACCGTGTCCCATTTGAAATATGGACGTTGGGGGAAGACCTTGATAGTGAAGATGATGACCAGCAGCTCATAATAAAAATACTTGATTTTAATAATAGCGATTCTAATGCAGCTATTCCAGACAGTACCTGGTCGCATTTCCCGAAAGATGACCCTTATCATCCTGATGAGTGGGAACAAATTTTTGCCTATTACCCAAAAGATAGCATCTACCAGGAACCTTTACCGGATAGATCGGGCTTTTCTAATAAACCCAGGGGATTGCATAAATTTGGACGTTTTACATTAAAAGGTGAGTTACCCGAAGAAGGGACGGTTATACAAATTGATACATGGCGCTCTTTAACAAAAGACGATGTTTTCACTTTTGCCACCAGCGCGCCGGACACCGCAGATATGATCGGGGCGAAGAAAAAGCTGGACCGGATTTCTGTTTTTCCCAATCCCTATTTTGGTGTGGATCCCTTTGGACGTTTTCCCAATCAAAATTTTGTCCGATTTACTTCCCTGCCGCAAAATGTTGTTGTACGTATTTTTACAATCTCCGGCCAATTGGTGCAAAAAATAGAGAAAGACAACACATCGCCCTGGCTGGATTGGGACTTGCGCAACATAGACGGCAAAGCAGTGGCCAGCGGCATTTACATCGTTCATTTGGATATGCCACACATTGGCAACAAAATTATGAAACTGGCCGTGGTGCAGGATAACCGGTAGGAGCAGACTCCTGTCTGCGATTGAAATCTTAACTACTGAGAACACAGAATACACAGAGTTTTTAATTCGCAGTAATTTTCATGCCCTTGCAGGAATTGACTCCCGTGCTCGAAGATTATTTCGCGCTTAGGAAAGCGCTTCTACCCAATATGCCGGCCACCATCCACAGGAATGGAAGCGCCGGTAATATACTCAGATTCAATCAGGAAACGTACTGTTTTGGCGATATCATCTGGAGTGCCTTCCCTTTTAAGCAGTGTCCGTCCCAACGCTTTTTCGGTTTGTTCATAATTATAATCCGCAGGTAAAAGGACCGGGCCGGGATTGACACAATTTACAAGGACCTGCGGGGCGAGGGCTTTGGCCAATCCTTTGGTCATCGTATTGATGCCCGCTTTGGTAAGTGTGTAGGGCAAAAAATCGGGCCAGGGCGATTCAAAAGAAATATCACCGATGCTGATAATCCTGCCGCTGCCTTGCTTTTTCATCAGCATGCCAGCCTCCTGCGAAAGGAAAAAGGCGGCTTTTAAATTTAACTCGTGAAATGTATTCCAATCTTTCTCAGTAACTTTCCCGACAGGTGTCGGATAAAACAAGGCTGAATTATTTACCAAAATATCAATTTGCCCAAAAGTGTTTTGAGCTTCTTCAGTCGTTTTAGCAATGGCGCCTTCCCCGGTCAAATCAATTTTAAATGTTTTAATTTTGCCACCCATTGATTTTATTTCATTAACAAGTGAAGTAGCCGCTTCATCACTGGAAAAATACTGGCAAAAAATATTAGCGCCGGCCTTTGCCAAATCAATACAAATAGCACGGCCCAAGCGAATTGCGCCGCCGGTTATCACGGCGGTTTTATTTTTGATTTCCATTTTTCCTCCAATAATTAAATTTCATGGATTCATTGTACTGAGAAGTTGTTCGCGTACATGGTAAGAGCCAACTCCTGTTTGCAATTAAAGTATTAACCACTGAGGACAAGAATACACTAGTTTTTAATTAGTTTAATTCTTAGTAAGTTTCAGGCCCTTTCAGAATTCGATTTTTGTGATCAATAAATTTATCCTGCTTCGAAAACACTCCTATCTCCTTTGTGCACACGCCTTGATTAGGTCAAAAAAAATACGCTCAATTCCAAAAAGCAACGAGAGTAAAAATAATAAATGCTGTTGCTCGGTACACTCTGCGCCTCCGTAGTGAAAGAAAAAAGTGTTCCTACCCCGCAATGGGAAATTTCTGTTTTATTTCCCGGATAATTTCCTCAAACCGCGTATTAATCTCATCGACCTCTTTTTGAGAAAATACCTTTTCGTACAACCGGTCCACAACTAAAAAATAGAGGGAAACTTTATATTCTGTCTGGCCGGGATATAATCGCGAAAGCAGCAAAGCATACGACTCAATCTGTATTTTGTATGCGTCCCCGGCTTCTTCAAGCTGTGCTTCGCTGATCCGGTTGGTCTTATAATCAAAAACGGCCCATTCGCCCTGCCCGTTTTTTTGCAATCGATCGATTGTGCCCGTAAAAAAATCATCGCCCAGTTGCATGGTTAAGGAAAGTTCGTTTTGGGTTTCCGGCGCGTTTAAAATACGTTGCCCAATGGGCGATTTTTGCATTCGGGCCAGAATATTTTCCATTTCCCTTATCAATAACGCCGCTGTGTCTGCATCATAAATTTCATATTCAAACAAGATTTTATCCATCAGAGCCTGCGGATTTTTTTCATCCGGATTGTGCAGTTCAAGATAGCGGTGCACTATTTTCCCTTTCAAGAGGCTATCAATTTTCTGATCATCCTTTTTTACTACAATTTTTTTATAATCCCCTTCAAAATAACCTAGATGATAGCGGCGGTAATATTCTTGAGGGTCCTGTTTAAAAATCATTAATACCGTTGCGGAAAAAATTCGGGGTTGGGCTGATGTTTTTAATGGCCGGGCAACTTTTATCGGCGGGGTTTCCAAAGCCTGCATTGATTTAAACGCCCGTAACGAATCCATCATTTTTGTAAAACCCGGCGCATGTTCTGTCTCTTCATCCGTCCCTCTATAAGAATTAATAATTTCCAAATTAAAGCTGTCATATTTATAAAGATAAGGCTGATATGGCGATTTGCCCTCACGAACCAGGCACTCCTCCAGCCATTGGAACATGCTGTCATTTTTACTTTTTTCATTTTTAACAGTGGCCGAGAGATACAATCCATCGCTGGCGCGCGAAACAGCAACATAAAAAATTCGCTTCAGCTCGGCCAGTTCTTTTTGTTTTTGACGGATGCGTAAAAGGTTAAACAAGGTGCTGTCGCCCAAACTTTCATCTTCCTCTTCCCCCTTAAACGAAATGCCCATGCCCAGTTCCCTGTCCAGCAAAACATCCGTACTGCTGCCACGCATCGAACGGTTAAGAAACGGTGTAAACACCATGGGAAATTGCAATCCCTTAGAAACATGAATGGTCATAATCTTTACACTGCCCGTATCTTCCAGCGCAAGGAGCGCATCGCCTTCGTTTACTTCACGGTTTATCAAATCATCGACCATCTCTAAAAACGCGCTTAGACCGCCCGGGCCGGATTGATCAAAATTATCGGCGAGCTCAATAATTTTTTTCAGGTTGGCCGTACGCTGATCGCCACTAAATTCGCTGTTTAAGCGGGCAAAAAGATGTGTGTCTTCTGTGATTGTGTGCAGCAATTCGCCCAAAGTAACACGCTCGCGCATCCCCAGCCAGCGATCGAACAAAGCGGCCACACGCCGGCATTCCTTTTGATCCGATTGGGACAAACGCGGATCGTCCTGCAATTTTTTAAGACGTTCTAAAAAATCCCCGTCTAATTCACCAAGGAAAAAAAGAGTTGTATCCGGCAAAAGCAGAAGCCGCGATCGGAGCATCGCCACAAAAGCAAAATCATCCGTCGGATTGGCCAGAAAACGTAAGATATGGTAAAAGTCATAAATTTCCTGGCGTTTCCAAAACCCCACGCCGCCTACAGTTTTAAAAGGTACATTATTTTTTCGGAAGGCCTGCTCAATATTTTGCAGTTTGGAGCGATCACGAATTAAAATGGCAACATCACCAAACCGCATCGGGCGCGGATTCTCTTCTGTTCCATCCCACTCATAAACACTGGCATTGTTTTCAATTAGATCCTTTATTTTTCGGGCCATATACTCCGGCTCGGAGAGTGTCTCGTCCGCTTCGTCAAAAACGGCCAGTTCAATGGCACCTGTCTGCGGCACATTACGCTGTGCAGCCAGATTTTGGTAGCCAACCTCAAACGGATTATGACCCTCGTCGTTTAAAATCATCCCAAAGAAGTGGTTTATAAAAGCATTTATTTGCGGCACAAAACGGAAGCTCTCCCGGAAGACAATATTGCCGGGATAAAGATCGGCAGACTGGCTGTCCGCCTCATCAGAAAAACGCTGCACCACATTTTTAAAGATGCGGATATCCGCCTCACGAAAACCATAAATAGACTGTTTGGGATCGCCCACTACAAAAACCTGGTCGGTTGCAAGCCGGTCATTTTCCGTGGCAAGTAATTCTACAATTTCCCATTGGACCGGGTTTGTATCCTGAAATTCATCCACCATAATATAACGAAAGCGCTGATGTAATTTTTCGCGGATTTCAGCATTATCGCGCAGCAGGTTAAGGGTAAAAATTTGCAGGTCTTCAAAATCCAAAACGCCCTGTTCGCTTTTCACCTCCCAAAATTTTGCCCTCACACGCTCGTATAATTTTATGAACAGGCTAAACAAATCGTACCAAAGCGCATCCGTTTTGCCCGGCGCCTGCCCCGGTTTTAGCCTAATTATTTGTTTTTGAAGCGGCTCCAGAAACCGGCTTAACTCCAAAAGGAAAGACCGTACGCCCGGCGCCCAACTTTCATTTTTACCGATTTGAGACAGGTTTTTATAAGCGTCGCCTTTTCCGGTGGTAAAAGTTTCGGCAAGGGTTAAAAAAGTGGCGCGGCATTTTAAGGAATCCGGGTTAGCCGAAAATTCTTTTTGAAAATCCTGTAAGACTTTTTGCGCCACCTCCCCTTTTTCATTTTTCACACTCAGGGTATCATGGTTTAAGACTTCATCGATTCGCATGGCGGCATTTTGCAGGTCTTCGTGTTTTATTATCGTACCAATTATTGCCAACCATTTTTCACTCAAAAAATCAAGGTATTCCGCTTTTGACCTGTCGCTAAAATCCGCCATTAGTTGACTTGATTCAAAGGGTTTACGCAAAGCAGCTTCCAGCATTTCCTGCACCCGGCTTCGGGATAATGAAGTGAACAATAAAAACCAGTCATTCTCCTTATCATCGAGGGCTTCCCTGTCCAGTTCTTTAAAAATATCTTTTATCGCCCCGGCCAAAAGCACTTGGTAACGAATGGGATCAAGAATGCCAAAATCCGGCGTTACCCCGGCCTGGATAGGAAATTCGCGCAAGATACGCATACAAAATCCATGAATGGTAGAAATATGTGCCGAGTTAATCTGATCACGAATGTGCTGCAGGTTTTTTCTTTCGCCAGCATCAATCCCGGAAGAACTTAAACGTGCATTTACCTCCAGGGCGATACGTTCCTGCATTTCTCCGGCAGCTTTTTCCGTAAAAGTGATGGCCACAATATGCCGCGTAAGCTGTGGTTGCCCCATGGCGATCTTAAGAAACCGATCGACTAGAATACGCGTCTTGCCTGATCCGGCGCCAGCCGTCACGCTGATATTTTTATCCAGTGCCAGTGCGGCTTGTTGTGATTGTGTTAAGCCCAAATATTGTTCCTTTTAATGGAATTGATTTTCTGCTTACTCTTGTAAATTGTAATTCGCTGACAGGAGTCAGCTCCTACCGTTGAAATTGGCTGGGTGCTTTCCTAAGCACGATTTTAATTGCCTGCCTCCAATAATCTATACAAAAAATGATTAGGGCAGAAAATGATTTTTGATTATATTTTCAGAATTTTAAAACAAATCAGAATTATTCCAGTAAGAGTGCCTACAATCGGCAATGCTTTATAATACAGAATATTAATGAAAATACTCAACCGCTACATTTTAAAAGAACACATCGGCCCATTTCTCTTTTCACTTTCTGTGATTATGTTTATTTTATTGATGCAATTTATCGTAAAATTTATGGACAAGATTTTTGGAAAAGGGCTCTCTTTTTTAACCATTCTGGAACTCATTACTTATAACCTGGCATGGATGGCCGCATTGGCCGTACCGATGGCTACATTGGTTGCCGTACTTATGGCTTTTGGACGATTCTCGGCCGATAATGAAATCACTATTTTAAAATCGAGTGGAATCAGTATTTACCGCATCATCCGGCCTTCATTATTTTTTGGGTTGATGCTTACGGTGGGCATGATTTATTTTAACGATCAGATTCTGCCCGATACAAACCATGCCGCGCGTAAGATAATGCAATCCATCAAACGAAAAAAACCAACCCTTGCCCTACAAGAAAAAATATTTACCGAACTTGATAATTTTGCCTTCGTGGTAAATAAAATCGAAAAACCGTTGCCGGAGGAGTGGCTTTCCCTCTCCGCCATGCTGGGCCCGGAATACGCATACAACGAACATTTGGACCGTTTAAAAAATGTAACTATTTTTGATAAAAGCTCGCCCAATAGCACCACCACCATAAATGCCGAAGAAGGCTATATGGTCTATTCCAAAGAAAAACAGGTGCTGATCTTTACGCTTTTTAATGGCGAATTCCATGAGTTCAATTTTAAAAAGATTGAAGAATATCAGCGCACAGAATTTGAGAAACACATTGTCTACATCCCGGCCACAAATTTTGAATTGGAAGAATCGAACAGTTCTTACCGCAGTGACAGGGAAATGAATATCGCCGCCATGCAGGCCGAAGTTGATAAAAGTACCGAGAAAGCTGTAAAACAGCTGGCAAAAGTAAAAGCAGATATTGAAAAAGATTTTTCCAAAATCTTTAAACTTTTTATACTCATTCAAAATGATTCTTTAAACCGCCTTGCAAAATTAGACACACTGCCAGCTATTACAGATACACAGTTAAAAATTGCCCGTCAAAAAGCTTTGCGTGCCAGCGAACGATATGCACAAAAGATGAAAACAAATATTAACCTGCTGCACAATCATCAAAGCCGGATAAACAAATTTGATGTGGAAATTTACAAAAAACTATCGATCCCTTTTGCCAGCATTATGTTTGTTCTGGTCGGCGCACCGTTGGGAATCATGGCGCGTAAAGGCAGCATGGGCGTGGCCATCTCGTTAAGTTTGGGGTTTTTTGTGCTGTATTGGGCCTTTCTAATTGGCGGTGAAAAGCTGGCCGACCGACGTATTTTATCACCATTCTGGGCCATGTGGGCACCCAACGGGATTGTTTTTGTCTCAGGGTTATACCTGATCTGGCGTGCCGTAAGGGAATCATCTTTTATAAATTGGGAACGGTTAAGGCAAATCTTCAAATCGAAAGATGAGTTGTAAGGCTGTAGAAAATGTGATTCTTAATCATGATCATAGTCCTGCTCTTATTCGCTTTTCAGGTTCATTGACTAATATTGGCCATACATTCGATTGCCAATAAAATTAGTACTGTTTATGAAACACTAAATTACTTAAAGTAATGAAAAAATTAGATCAATATTTATTAAAAAAATTTATAACTAACCTAGTCGTAGCGGTAAGTGGCTGGATCATCTTGTTCATCATTATCAACATGATAGAGACCGTTTCAAAATTTATAGACAATGGCGCGACCCTCGAACAATTTTTTTTCTATTATCTTTATTACATCCCATATATTATCAGCCTTACTTTGCCGATTGCCATGCTGCTGGCAGCACTTTTTGCAGTAAGCAACCTGGCGCAGGCCAACGAGCTTGTTGCGCAATATTCTTCCGGGATTAGCTTGTACCGCATATTAGGGCCACTTTTTATCACCGCATTTATAATCAGTATTTTGGCCGGGGTATTTAACGAATATGTCGTTCCACCAAGCAACCAAAACCGTTTGGACTTAATGCGCTATGATATAGAAAATAAGCCTAAAAATGCAGGTAAATTTCGCAATAATATTTATGTGCAGGATACGGAAAACCGAAAAATTTCCATCCGTTATTTTAACGGTAAAAAAAATATTGCCACCGACGTAAGCCTGCAAACATTTGATGGCTCTACAATGATTGAGCGCATCGATGCGAAAAAGATGATCTGGCAGGACAGCCTTTGGGCATTAAAAGACGCAAGCCTGCGAACGTTTAAAGACGATCAGGAAAAAGTAAGACAAATCGCGGATACGACCATTTTAGACAGCCATATAAAACCATCAAATTTAATCCGCATAAAAAAAAGCCCGGAAGAGATGAGTTTTACCGAATTGAACACCTTTATAGATGAACTGCGTGATATTGGCGCTAACCCGCGCAAATGGATTGTAGAAAGACACTTGAAAATCTCTCTCCCATTTGCTAACTTCATTGTGGTTTTAATTGGCGCCCCTTTCGCATCAAGGAAAAGACGCGGCGGTACGGGCTTGAGCTTTGGCTTAAGTCTGTTAATTAGCTTCTCATTCTTCATTCTCATCCGCTTTGGCCAGGTACTCGGCCACCAGGGAACGTTAGAACCACTTTTGGCCGCTTGGCTGGGTAATTTAGTTTTTTTATCCCTGGGCTTCTACTCCCTTTTTACCGTAAGTAAATAAGCTTTTTAATTACCGGAGTTTTCATGGTATCGAAGTACCTCGTTATCATTTTATTTTGTATATCAAACCTGCAGCTTGTGGCAAACCCCAGCAACGAACTCCAATTAAATATATTTAAAAACGGTATTAAACTTGATGGTTATCTAAACGAAGATGTCTGGAAAACGGCGACACGCATTACCGATTTTTATACCATCCAGCCTGTGGCGGGCAAACCGGCGGAAGAACGCACGGCTGTCCTGTTAGGCTATGATGAGAAGAACCTCTATCTGGCATTTATTTGTTTTTATGATGATCCCTCGGTAATACGCGCCTCAATCTCACAGCGGGATGATATTTTTGAAGACGATTTTATCCTACTTTATCTCGATACGTTTGACGCCGGTGAGACAGCCTATCAATTTGCTTTTAACCCTTATGGAATACAAGGTGATGGAATTTATACGGAGCATGTGGGCGAATCCTTTAAGCAGGATTTTCTCTTCGATTCGCAAGGCAGGATATTTAGCAAAGGTTATATTGTTGAAGCTCAGATCCCCTTTAGCAGTATAAATTTCCCCAACAAGAAAAAAATGGATTGGCGCTTTGCCATTTTGCGCCATACCGAGCATTTAAACCACGATACGGTCTGGCCAAAAGTTACACTTAATTCCACCGATTGGGTCGGGCAGTTTGGCAAGCTTAATGGGATCAGTTCCATCCAAACCGGGAAAGGGCTGGAAATCTTACCTGAGTTTTCCGCCATACGCATCGATGACTTTTCACCCATCGATAGTAAGTTGCATGATGGCCCGATAAAAGGCGATCCCGGATTAAATTTAAAATACGGTATTTCATCAGGATTAAACCTGGACCTGACTTACAACCCCGATTTTAGCCAGGTTGAGGCCGATGCCGACAAGATCGACATCAACCGCCGCAGCCCGCTTTATTTTTCAGAAAAGCGCCCCTTTTTCCTGGAAGGCACCGATATTTTTAAAACACCGATCCAGGCCGTTTATACCCGGCAGATGGTCGATCCATTGGCAGGAATTAAACTAAGTGGGCGGGTTGGGGAATACTCCATTGGTCTTTTAAGCACCGTGGATGAATATCAGGGGACGCGTGCTTTTTTTGAGAAAAAGGCCGAGGAAAACGGTTTGGTTTACTGGATGCCGGAATACACAAAACTGGTGGATTCGACCCTTACACAAAAATACGGATCAAAGAAAAGCATAAATAATGTCCTGCGCATAAAAAGAAATATTTTTAGCAATAGCTCGATTGGACTGCTCGCTACCGACCGTGAATTTGAAGGGAGCTTCAACCGGGTTTACGGGCTCGATGGCCGCTTTGCTTTTTCGGATAATGATGTGCTCACCGCGCAGGGGCTTTATTCTCAGAGCAAAGACCTGGTCTCTTCAAAATTTATGGAAGGCCCGGCTTTTTACGGCAACTACTGGCACGGTACCAACACCTGGAACGTGCAACTTTTTTATAACGATTATGCCCCCGAGTTCCGTGTGGACAATGGGTTTATTGAGCGGGCGGATATAATTGCCAATGGTTTTAGGGAAGGTGGCGTACAATTGTGGTACGATTTTAAATGGCATGCCAATACGCTGCAATATTTAAGGCCGATACTCTACACAACCCGGATTATCGACCATGAAAACAATCTGATCGAGGACAATGTATCCGGTTCACTTTTTTTACAATTCGACTTTAAAACGGAAATCACCGCAAGCTATTTTTATTCCCGTGAAATATATGCCGGACTTGGGTTCGATAAATATGATTATTCGATCAATTTAATAAATACCTCTTTTTCCTGGCTAAAAGCCGATTTGTATTATTTCGCCGGTGATGAAATATCTTATTTTACGGCGCCGTCTTTTTTAGGCTATGTAAATTTTGCATCACTCTCTTTTATCTTTAAACCGGTGAGTAATGTAAATGTAAACCTTACCCAGAGATATTATCGTTTTACGGGTGGCGTAAATGGCATAAACGAGGCTGTTACCCAGGATATTAAAAGGATTCGCTTAACCTGGCAGCTTACGCGTTATCTGGAATTACGATATATTGCAGAACAAACTATTTTAGATTATGACGACCCCTATTATAATTTTGCCAATTCCGGCAATATAGACCTAAGCCTTCTTTTCAGTTATACGCCTTCGCCCGGCACGGTTATTTTTCTGGGTTATAATGATTTTTATGAGCGCGGGACAAATTTTCAAAAGGGTTGGCCTACTTTTAATCGTTTCACCCAATCGCAACGCGGCCTGTTTATGAAACTGTCGTATTTATTTAAGGCGCATTTCTAATCGATTTGTTTTATTGCACAAACATGTCATCGGCTAGCAGACTCATTATTAAAACGAATAGTAAATTTTAGGACTCCCAGGATAAACAGGACAATGTCCTGACACTAAAGTGTTACCTATCTCCTGGTTAGTTCATTCTTTGGTCTTTTTTTGGGCAGGAATATTTTTGGGGAATGGCCGCGGATGATAACTAATAAACCTGAGTTCGATCTAAAGAAAATATTTATTTTTAGTATAATTTTTTTTGGAACTCACCCCTAAATCCCCTCTCTTGCAAGAGAGGGGACTTGAAAAACTTAAAAATTAGCAGAAACTGCTTAGGGGTGAGTTGTTTTTATATGCCTATCTTAGGGTTAAAATAATTTTCTCAATGCAAACGTTTTATATCCAACTCACGTTAATTAAAATTTATTCATCCTTAAATCGTCGGGCCTGCTTCAGCTTTGCCCTTTTGTTTTTTTCTTGCAACCGTTTCTCTTTTACGGCTTTAGGGACTTTTGTTTTTTTGCGCGGTTTTACTTCCTTTAACGCATTTTGCAAGTAGTAGATAAGTTTAGCGGTGCAATCCTGTTGATTGGCAAATTGTGAACGGTGTTTTTGCGAGTCCAGTTTTACAATATCCCCGGCAACAATAAAACGGGCAAGACCGTGCTTAACCAACTCAACTTGTCTCTCGGAAAGCCCCTGTATGGCCTGGAGCGGACAGGACAAAATCACCCTGCTGCTGACCTTATTAACATGCTGCCCGCCCGGCCCGCTGCTGCGCGTTGCCTGAAAACTCAACTGTGCTTCATCAATAAAAATATTATTTTTAATTTTTAACATAATTCTAAAATTTCAAAAAAGTATCGGTTTCATCACTTAAAGTGATGGAACCGTTCTCTATTCACGAAAGTTTTCATATTGCAAAGGCACATCCAAATCTGATTTTTTAAACAGGGCGATTACATCCTGCAAATCATCCCGTTTTTTGCCGGTAACCCGCAGCTTCTCACCCTGGATTGCTGCCTGTACTTTCATCTTTGTATCTTTGATCATCTTGACCATCTTCTTGGCTACATCCTGCGCCAACCCTTGTTTTACGGTTATATCCTGACGCGATCCTTTGCCCGATTCCAAAATATTGCCCGGTTCTAAAAATTTTATATCGATGCCCCGTTTAATCATTTTACTTTGCAAAATATCCAACATCTGGTGCAACTGAAAATCCGAATCCGAAAACATGGTGATCACACCATCGTTTAATTCATATTTCGAGTCACTCCCTTTAAAATCATAACGGGTAGTTACTTCACGATTGGCCTGGTCCAGCGCGTTGGTCAACTCGTGCATATTTACTTCTGAAACTATATCAAATGATGGCATGGTTTTCTCCTTTTAAAAAATTATGGTATAAATTATTATAAAATACTATCTGTACAAATCATGCACACAGATTTCGCAAACTTAACATTTCAATAGATTAAAAGTATCTGTCTTTAAAATAAAAAAAAGATAAAAAAGCGCCCATTCTTTGTGGATGTCATCCCCGATCCTCAGGATTTTCAACCTGAACGAAACCCAGGTTTTTCAGGGTGTAGAGAAGGATCCCACCTTTTATCAGGGGATTCTTCATCAAAAAACGATTCAGAATGACATTTCCGCTCGACTTTATGGACAGACACAAAAGAGTCCAGCTGAATGTTAATTATAACAACCTGTTTTAATTGTTGCACTCTGCACCGTTGCATCCCCTCACTCACTGTCGGTCATCCCGGAACTCCGTTTCGCCAGGGATGATAACTTTCATATTTGGCACGACATTTGATCCCCAGATAGTATCACTTTATAATTCTTAAAATACTTAACCTGGAGATTTGATGAAAAAAATAATTTTCAGCCTGTTTGTGCTATTCTATTTTACTTTTGCACAAGACAGCACGCTAATTCCGGCGGGAGCTGATTCTCTATTGGATTCACAAAAAATAAATGCACCTGCCCCTCTCAAGGAGGTGAACCTCAACGATTTTAAAAAGTTTTATATCGGGTTCACAACCAATGATGAGATGCTCGAAGTAATTACGCTGGATATAAAAGATATCGCCGAAGTCGACAGCAATATTACTTTTCAGTATACATTAAACACACATAATAACCGTGAAGATGGAACAGGCAATATATGGCCAAATGAATCCATCATTCGCTTCCAGAATATGGAAGAAGGACGCATCTCGATCCCGGAAGACGGCAAGATTGTGTTTGAATCACTCACCCAAGACTCACTGAAATATTGGAAACTAAAGGAGAAATAAAATATGAAATATTTGATCACATTAACAGCTATCGCATTTCTTTTTTCGTGCAACGAACAAAAGTTATCCCAACTTGAACAAGAATTAAAACAAATAAAATCTCAAAACGAATTGATTCGTGAACAGTCTTCCAGCAAAGACCAGTTTATTGAAGAATACACCACAACCTTGAACGAAGTGTACGATAATCTTGAAAACATCCGTAAGCGGGAAGGACTGATCACCGAATATTCTAAAAACCTGGAAAAAGCGGAACAGGCCGGTGTTAAGAAAAAAATGTTAAGCAATATTGAATCGATCGACACCTACATAAACCGCAGCAAGAAAAAACTCAGGTCATTAAAATCCCGATTTAAAGAATCTGAACTGACCAGTAAAGCTTTTGAAGAGACGATTGAAAAGCTGACTAAGGAACTGGAAGCCAAAGAAATTTATATCACAGAGTTGCGTACTGAAATTGATTCTCTAAACAGTAAAGTAGCGCAGGTAGCCGGAGACCTAAAAGAACGCGATTTAATAATTGAAGAGCAAACCGAACAAATGAATATTGCCCACTATATTATTGGTACAGATGAGGAACTTGAGAAAAAACAAATCATCACCGAGAAGGGCGGGTTTATCGGGATTGGCACAACGACTGTTATTTCGCCACAATTAAACAATGATGACTTTGTTACGACAGATATCAGCTTAACCGAGAGCATCACCATTGCCGGAAACAAGGAAGATATTGAAATTATTTCGGCCCATGCGCCGGGCTCGTACACCCTTGTAGCCGACAGCACACAGGAAACAATCCTGGAAATTACAGACCCGGACGAGTTTTGGAAAATGCGTTATTTGGTGATTTTAGTGGATTAGTTCTGAACCAATTTAGGAGGTCTGAACCACTACAGCCAAAAAGGGGAATGATAAATGATCATTCCCCTTTTTTAGTTTTCATAAAGTCATTACTTTTTTCCGCTTACTTTATATACAGCATCTTGTTTTTCAAAATTTCACCATTTTTATTCAAAATGTAAAAATATGTCCCTGTTGAAAGGTTTAAACTATTCGGATTAAAGCTTTCAATATATTTCCCAATGCCATATTCTCGCTCCTCTATTATCGATGCGACCTCCTTACCCAACACGTTATAAATTTTTAAACTAATCCGTGCCTTTTTGTGAAGTTTAAAAGAGAGATATGTTTTTTCCACAAATGGATTCGGGTAATTGGAGACAAGGGAATTTTTACTGGGCGGGCCGCCCTTTTCATCCTGCAACGAAGTAATTTTATCAACATCCACGAGCGCTGTCCAAACACTTAAACTGCCATTATGCAGGCGTGTCCAAATCGGTCGGACTATATTATTATGGGCAGAAATATTTGTGTAATCCCCAAAAAATATACCCGCATTTGGCGTAAAAGGTGAATCGCTGATTTTAAAATTTGTGAATGTCTGGCCGCCATCGCCCGACATAGCCATATACACATCTGTTTGGGTGTCTTCATAGTTACGACGGTCATAAAAAACAAAATAGAGTTTCCCGTTCGTCTGGTCGATTGCCATCCAGCTAAAAAATTGTTGCTTACCGGCAGGATCATCATTTACACGAACTGCTTCGCTCCAGCTTATCCCACCATCCGTTGATTTAGAAAGCCAAATATCTGTATCGTATTCACCATTGCGCTGATCAGACCAATTCACGTAAATCGTTCCACGGTTGGGGCCATCGCTTAAATCACATACTGTGATTGGCATGCCGTTGCACCGATCGATTCCCGGAATATCAAAAGCCCAGCCACCAGGCATTTCATCAATAAAAATATCGTTGGCCAGCCAGCTTTCCCCACGATTTGTAGATTTATCAAATACGATCCCCTCCGGCCCGGCCCAAGCTACATAGATTTCTCCATTTGGCCCAATGGCAGGTACAGCGCCTTCAACCGTGTTATCATCATCAATACAATCCCCGTCTATCTCATTTATTTTTTTAACTTCAGCCCACGTGCTTCCACCATCCGATGATTTTGTGAAAAGAATACTCGACTTATCTTTATTACTTGAACTGCCATAATCATCAAACTGGGTCCATGTAACAAAAATCGTGTTATCCTCCGGGTCTACAATGGCCCAGTGCTTATCCTGCGCTTTCGAGCCATTTTTACCAAAAGCTGTGCCATCGTCCCAGGTCTTCCCGCCATCGGTGGATTTTTGCACAACAATCCGATCAATCCAACTTCCAAGCGTAGGGTTGGAAAGGTGTAAAAAATAAAATGCCCCGGTCGTATCCACAATAATTACCGGATCGCCCCAAACACCGTAAGCATCAGAACTTAACAGGCCATTTTCCCACGTTTGCCCGCCATCTGAAGAATAGTAAAAATTATTAAGATTTGTTGCCGCCACCATCCTGTTCGTATTGGCAGGATCAATAATTATACTTGGTTCATTAGGCCGGTTATAAGATGAAATTAAGATATTTTGATGTTGGGCGGGGAGAAAGTTGATAAATAAAACTACAAACAAAAATGTAAATATTTTCATAATTACTCCAAAAATTTAGAGCGGACAGTCTAATCAAAAAAACGGCAATCTTTTTTTTAATAGTATAAAAAAATCATGCCCCTTTATAGCGGGCTGCATCAACAATCGACCATAGATGAACAATCCACCCGAGCAGAAAAAACCATAAAGCCCCGGCTAAAACAAAATGAATAATGGCTATCAATAACCGTCCTTGCAGAAGCTGCCCTAAACCCGGAATAAAAAAACTGGCCAGCGCCGCAATCACATTTCCCATTGATCCTTTTCCTGACATAACCCCTCCTGAGTTTTATTTTACCCACTTTTACTTCTAAATTAAAATTCTAACAAAAACAATCTCAAATAATTTAAAGACCAATTGAAGGTTTGTACGGGCGTATTGCCATACGCCCTAACCTTCATAACTCTCAACAGGTAAACAGGAACAAACCAGGTTACGGTCGCCATGCGTGTTATTTACCCGCGCCACCGCCGGCCAAAATTTATTTTCCCGCACATAAGGCAAAGGAAAAGCCGCTTGTTCCCGTGTGTATGGATGTTCCCAGGAATCACCGGTTACTTCGGCCACAGTATGCGGCGCATTTTTTAAAACATTGTTTTCCCGGTCCAGTTTACCTGATTTTAAATCCTCCATTTCCTGATGGATGGCAATCAACGCATCACAAAAACGGTCCAATTCCTGCTTCGATTCGCTTTCGGTTGGCTCGATCATCATTGTGCCATGTACCGGCCAGGCCACAGTCGGCGCATGAAAGCCATAATCAATCAGGCGCTTGGCAATATCGTCCACCTCGATACCGGCCTCCTTAAACGAGCGTAAATCGATGATCATTTCATGGCCTACAAAACCATTTTTCCCTTTATAAAGTACAGGATAATAATCGCTTAAACGCGCGCGGATATAATTGGCATTTAAGATGGCAAATTCGCTGGCCGCCTTCATTCCCGTCCCGCCCAGCATTTTCATATAGGCATAAGAAATCGGCAAAACGCTGCTACTGCCAAACGGCGTTGCAGAAACCGCGGTGATGGCTTTTTCCCCACCGGTTTTAACCTGGCTGTGCCCCGGTAAAAACGGTGCAAGGTGCCCGGCCACGGCAATCGGCCCCATTCCCGGCCCGCCGCCACCATGCGGGATACTAAAAGTTTTATGCAGGTTTAAATGGCACACATCCGCCCCAATTGTTCCCGGACTGGTAAGGCCAACCTGCGCGTTCATATTGGCGCCATCCATATAAACCTGTCCGCCGTTTTCGTGAATAATCTCAAGCATTTCTGTGATGCTCTCTTCAAAAACGCCGTGTGTGGACGGATAAGTGATCATAAAAGCGGCCAATTCATTTTTATGCAGTTCCGCCTTTTCACGAAGATGGGCCACGTCCACATTGCCGCGTTCATCACATTTTACGATCACAACTTTCATGCCCGCCAAACTTGCGCTTGCCGGATTAGTGCCATGCGCGGAAGAAGGAATTAAAACAACATTACGCTGCGCCTCGCCCTTATCCGCAAAATATGCCCGGATGGTCATCAAGCCCGCATATTCGCCCTGCGCGCCGGAGTTGGGTTGCAGAGAGGCGGCCTTCAATCCTGTCACCTTGCAAATTATTTGGCTCATATCTTCGATCAACTCGTGATATCCTTCTGCCTGTGCCGCGGGGACAAAGGGATGCAACTGCGAAAACTCCGGCCAGCTCACCGGCATCATCGATGTTGCCGGGTTCAGTTTCATCGTGCAGGAGCCCAAAGGAATCATTGACGTATTGAGCGACAAATCCTTGTTCTCCAGTTTTTTGATGTAGCGCATCATCTCTGTTTCCGAGTGAAAACTGTTAAAAACCGGGTGCAGCATAAAAGCGCTTTTTCGGATTAAGTTTTCGGAAAATGAAAGCAGTGCCACATTAAATACACTGCTGGCAATGGAATGATATTCTTTGCCGGCAGCCTTGGCAAAAACATTAAGCAAATCATGTACATCCGGAAAACGGGTGGTCTCATCCAAAGAAATGCCTATACGCCCATCGGCAAAAAAGCGTACGTTTATATGATGTGCTTCAAACAGCTCTTCCACCTTATCAATTACAAGGTTTTCATGACGGATTGCGATTGTATCAAAATAATTATTGCCGGATAATGTGTATCCAAGGGTCCGGAGCTCATCTGCCAAAATATTTGTATAACCGTGTATGCGCGCCGCGATCGTTTTTAACCCGTCCGGCCCATGATACACACCATACATCCCGGCCATGATCGCCAACAAAGCCTGTGCCGTACAAATATTTGAAGTGGCCTTCTCACCACGGATATGCTGCTCGCGTGTTTGCAACGACATGCGATAACCGGGGTTGCCGTGGCGGTCAATCGAAACCCCGATTATCCTGCCGGGGATTTGCCGTTTGTGTGCGTCTTTTGTGGCGAAATATCCGGCATGCGGCCCGCCATATCCAAGCGGTACGCCAAAACGTTGGGTCGAGCCAACAACCACATCCGCGCCCATCTCGCCCGGCGGCGTTAATAAAGTCAGGCTAAGTAAGTCGGCAATCACCGCTACTTTTATATTATTTTCATGGGCCTTTCCGATCAATGCGCTGTTATCTTCTATGGAGCCATCCTCGTTGGGAAATTGCACAATCGCACCATAAACTTTTTCATCAAACTCAAATTCCCCGGGCGGGCAGATTTTTAATTCAATATTTAAAGGCACCGAACGTGTTTTAAGTACATCAATGGTTTGTGGGAAAATTTTATCCGAAACAAGAAACACATTGGCCCCGGCTTTTACCTGCGGCCCTTTGCGTAAACGGTACAACATGGTCATCGCTTCGGCCGCCGATGTCGCTTCGTCCAATAAAGAGGCATTGGCAATATCCATCCCGGTTAAGTCCATTACCATGGTCTGGAAATTAAGCAAAGCTTCCAGTCGGCCCTGGGCAATTTCGGCCTGGTATGGCGTGTACTGCGTGTACCAACCGGGATTTTCCAGAATATTTCTTAAAATGACGCTCGGCACAGTCGTATCATAAAAACCCATGCCGATATAGGTTTTATAGATTTTATTTTTTTGGGCAACCTGTTTTAATTCCCGTAAAAAAGCAAACTCCGATTTACCGGGCGCAACGGCCATAGGTTCTTTTAGCCGAATATTCTCGGGTACAGTTTTGTCAATAAGCTCGTCGATTGAATCCACGCCAATGGTTTGCAACATTTTTTCCACATCAGCGCCACGTGAGCCAATATGTCTTTTTTGATAATCATCTTTTATTTCGATATCTACGCTCATTCTAATCCTTAACTTGTAAAACTTAGCAACGCTAAATTTTGGTATTCACATTTTTATTTTTAGGATGGGTTTGTTTAGACTCCACGCCCAAAAGAGTAATAACGGTTTTATACTTTTCCAATAAAATCTCCAATGCCCATTGCTTAAACCTCCCAGATTTAAATAATAGAAAGGTCTCTTCAAGACATTCTTTTTAGAGGAAACGCATTTTTAAGTTCGATATTTTTTTCAAGGTTTTAATTTACTGTTTTATGAGCACGATATAAATAGTCGGATCACATTATTCTAAAAAATTTATTTACATTGAAGATGCTGGCCAACTCTCCGGGTCCTAATCTCAATCATGATCATTATCGCACCAATAATACAAACTTGTAAGAATAGTTGGCCAAACCATTTTCCTCTTTGAACCATCTCAACAACCTCAAACCGTACACAAGTCCTACAAAGAACCCAAAAAATTTCATAACCACACAAACTCATTTTTTGTATATTTATCCAACGGCCAAACAAAACGCCTTTTGTCACCCTGTGCTTATCGAAAAGCATCAACCGTATCAACATTATTGAAAAAGAAGGTTCACCATGACCAGAAAAAATCTTGTACTCGTTTTATCCGTTTTTCTTTTAGCGCTTGCCTGCCAACCGGAACTGATTCGCAAAGGGCCGAAATATGATTATTCCCAAATGAATTCCGAGACAAAAGAACTCCATAAAAAAGCAGAGGATTTTCTTTATCTTGTGGGTGTTTCAGGCTATCCCGTAAAAATCCACCCGGCAACACGCATCCAAAACATCATCCTGAACAAATCGAAAAAAGAGATAACGATCGAGCTCTCAAAAATATTCTCTTATGTACCCTTCCGCGAAGAAAATGTTGGCCTGCTTTATGACGAACTCCGAAAAACCATTGGCCCGGATTATCGCGACTACAAACTTCAACTCGTCACATTAAACCAGCCCATCGAAAACCTGATCCCAAACTATTACCGTTCTAACCCACAGGATTGGGACACAACCCGCTTGGCCAAAACGGAAGAGGGGCCGTTAAAACCAATCGTGCGCAGAAAGGATGGGAGCAAGGATTTTAACTTAGGATTATATGGCAGTAACATCGCCTTATGGCACAGCCACGGCTGGTATTACAACCAGGAATTAGACCGCTGGTTATGGCAGCGCACCCGCACATTTAGCACCGTGGAAGATTTATTGCCCGCATCGTTTACAATCCCTTATTTGGTGCCTATGCTGGAAAATGCCGGCGCCAATGTATTTTTGCCCCGCGAACGCGATCTGCAAACCAGTGAAATCATTGTGGATAATGACTCGCTGATTACATTGAATAACCAAACAACCTATTCCGAAAACCGCAGCGCGGATCAGAAAGCCTGGTTTACCGGAAACGAAAAGGGTTTTGCCATTGGCAGTCCGCCTTATCCCGTAAATTTTAATCCCTTTCAGGACGGCACCTACCGTTTTACCCGCTCAGACACAGCTGCCACCGCGCATATAAACTGGGCGCCATCATTCCCGGACAGCGGATTTTACGCCGTTTATATTTCCTATAACAGCAGCCCGGAAAGTGTTGACGATGCCCTATATACGGTCCATCATGCCGGCGGAAAAACAGCGTTTTTAGTAAACCAGCAAATCGGCGGCGGGACCTGGATTTACCTCGGTACGTTTAAATTTAACCGGGGCTATCGCCCGCAAAATGGCCAGGTAACCCTTTCCAATAAAAGCGCATACTTGGGCAGGATTGTCTCAGCGGACGCTGTAAAATTTGGCGGCGGCGTGGGCAGTGTACTACGTGGCGAACGGACCAGCAATCGGCCAAAATTTACCGAAGGTGCGCGCTACTGGCTGCAAACGGCCGG
This sequence comes from Calditrichota bacterium, assembly GCA_024277115.1. GTDB lineage: Bacteria > Calditrichota > Calditrichia > Calditrichales > J004 > JABFGF01. The sequence continues at coordinate 9,633 of JAJRVW010000038.1, read as the reverse complement.
TTTCCCCGATACGCTCGTTTACAACCTAAATGAAGCAAGCGATTATAAAGACGATTACCAAAGCCGCGGCGAATGGGTCAATTATTTAAACGGTGCGCCATCCGGGCCCAATAAAAACCGCAAAGCTAAAGGCATGGGCATCCCGATCGACCTTTCCCTGGCCTTCCACACCGATGCCGGAACTACAAGAAACGACACGGTAATCGGTACTTTACAGATTTACAGTATAGTTGGTGCAGATTCACAAACCGTTTTCCCAAACGGGGTATCACGCTACGCCAACCGGGATTTTTCCGATATTATGCAAAGCCAGCTTGTCAGCGATATTTCCTGGTTATTTGATCCACAGTGGCAAAGACGTTTCCTGCGCGAGGCCCAATACAGCGAGTCGGTTCGGCCTAATGTGCCTGTAACATTGCTGGAACTTTTATCCCATCAAAATTACCTGGATATGAAATTTGCCCTTGATCCAAGGTTCCGATTTCATGCATCACGCGCCATTTATAAATCCATATTGCGCTTTGTTGCCACGCAAAACATGCAGGATTATGTAGTCCAACCATTGCCGGTCGATCATTTTAGCGCGGTTTTTGACAGTGCCGGTAATATCAATTTGGATTGGCAGCCTGTTAACGACCCGCTTGAACCCGGCGCAAAAGCAACGGCCTACAAGGTTTATACCCGTGTAAATGAAGGTGGCTTTGATAATGGTGTGCGTGTTAATCAAAATCGTTTTATAATAAAGAACGCCATTGCCGGACAAATTTACAGCTTTAAAGTGACCGCGATAAATGAAGGCGGCGAGAGCTTCCCTTCTGAAATTTTAGCCGTTTGCAGAATGGAATCAAAACAAGCCCCCGTCTTGATCATCAATGGATTTGACCGTATTGCCCCGCCACAGTCGCTGGAAGAGGGCAAATTATTGGGGTTTGCCCATTTTCTGGATAATGGCGTACCGGATAAATATGATTTTAATTATGTGGGCGACCAGTTTAATTTTGATGGCAACAGCGCCTGGGTTACCGATGACAGGCCGGGCCATGGTGCGAGCTACGGCGATTATGAAACAAAAGTAATTGCCGGGAATACGTTCGATTTTCCTTTTATCCACGGTACTGCAATTAAAGCAGCGGGCTATTCATTTGTTTCTGTCAGCGATGAAGCGGTGATGGACGAACAAATCCTACTGCAAAACTATAAAATTGTTGATTTGATCTTAGGCGAAGAAAAAGAAACACACTGGCAACGTGCCGAGTTGGATTCTGTACGCGGTACTTCTTTTAAAACTTTCCCGGAAAAATTAAAACAACAGCTGCGTAGCTATCTTTCTAAAGGCCATTCCCTTTTTGTTTCCGGCGCTTATCTTGGCACAGATTTGTTTAATGAGAGCCATACATACCCGGATAAAATTTTTGCGAGGGAATCATTAAAATTTAACTGGGTTACCGATCATGCAGTTAAAACAGGAAATGTGTTCACCGTCCACAATTCTATCTTAAAGCTGCCACAAACATTTCGTTTTAACACCGAATACAACGCGGATATTTACCGGGTAGAATCACCCGATGCGATCCGTGGTATTAATGGCTCACAAACAATAATCCGTTATGGTGAAAATGGTTTTAGCGCAGGCATTGCGTACACAGGTGATTATAAAATCGTAGCATTCGGTTTTCCCTTCGAAACGATTCTGGGTAAATCCAGCCAAAAACAAATAATGTATGAGATTCTCACTTTCCTGCACGACAAACCACAATAACCAAGGTCTTTTGGAGTGCATTGACTGTGTCGATGCACTCCAAAAAATCCCAAATGGCTGGATGTTTACATAAATCATGTCTATATTTTTCTGCACCAAAAACACAAAACTCATTACGCTAAAAATTTTCTTTTAACATTTTATTTATTTTCCTATTTTTGAACTGTTAGAAACACACACACCTGTTTAAACCAATCCGGAGAGATCACTTATGTCCCTGATTAAAACTACCCTTAACCTGTTATTAGTTTCTTGTACACTTCTAATAAATATTAGCTTTGCACAGAGTCCCATCGATGACGCATGGTCGGCATGGGCCGAAAACGATTTTGACCGGGTAGAGCTTAAATTTAAAGAAGCCATAGATCAAAACATTGACCCGTTAAGGGCCTATATCGGTCTTTCTTACCTTTATCAGCTTCAGCAAAAAAACAAGGAAGCCTGGGATTATTATATGTACGGCTTAGAGTTTTCGCCCAACCGTTCGGCATATTTACACGTTGCCTTCTTTACTTACAAGTGGGTCTCAAGTTTGGAAAATGAAAATTCCGGAATAATAGATTTATTAAAAGATATTGGCAAAAATGAAAAAGAAAATGGTTTTATTAAGGCCGTGGTGCACGAGAGGTTAGGGGCACATTATAAAGATCACGCCCAGCTTGATTTGGCCATTGAAGAGTTTGACAAAATGGGCTCCATCGACCAATGGAAAGTTATGGGCCCTTTCGACAATACATCGGCCTCCGGTTTTGATAAAGTTTTTCCACCTGAAGCAAAGTTTGAAGAGGGCATAACTTATGAAGGCAAAAATGGCGTTCCGGCAAAATGGTTTGAAATTACAAAAATCCGCCCTGACCGCTGGGTAGATTTTGAGCGTTATTTTGCTTTTCGTAATTCTGTTTTTTATGCCAACACCTTTGTCTATTCGCCCATCGAACAAGTTGTACATTTACGGGTCGGTACGTCCGGTTCATTAAAGGCCTTCTTAAATGATGAGCTGATGATTGCCTATTTTGATGAGAACAATAATGATCTTGATACCTATATAGCCGAAACAAAATTGCAAAAAGGCTGGAACAGAGTGTTGATAAAAGTTGGTTTTTCCGAGTTAAACAATTGCAATTTTTTAACCCGTATAACTGATCCAAAAGGTTTCCCCATATCCAATTTAAAAATATCGACAGAAATGCACGACTACCCTGTTAAGCCAAATGTAACCCCCAAACCAGTTCCAGTTTATTTTGAAGCTTATTTTGAAAAGCAGGTAAATAATCAGCCGCAACAATTAGAAAACTATTTATTGCTGGCCGACGCCTATCTTAAAAATGATAAGGCCGGTTTAGCTGAAGAAACATTAATAAAAGCATTGAAAATCGCCCCCAATAATACGGTCTTTTTAAACCATCTCCTTGAGGCCTATACCCGTGATAACAAAGGTGATGAAATAAACACAACAATTGAGCGCCTTAACCAGCTCACACCAAACCTCCCTGTAGTATTAACAAATAAAATGTCTGAATATGTTCAGAATAAAAATATTGATAAGGCCGAAGAATATCTAAAAAAGATAGAAGAGCAACTACCCGGAAGCCTTACATATTACGCGAACCGGGCCAGCCTCTATGCCATTAAAGCCATACCAGAAAAGATAATTGAAGCATCAAACGAAGCTTATGAAAAATTTCCTGAACAATGGGAATTTGTAAATATGAAAGCCTTGATTTCAAATTATCTTACACGCAACTTTGATGAAAGCATTGAAATTGTGGGTGAATTTGCCAAAAAACATACGACCAAAAATGTACTCAACCAATTGGCCTCCTTTTATTTAAAGGCCTCCAAAACTGATGAATGGGAGGAAACCTTTGAAAAAATGATTGAATACAATCCGGCAGCCGTGGGCTTTTATTACAGCATGGCCAACACATTTTTTAGTATGCAGCGTTATGAAAAGGCCGAAGATTACACAAACCAAACTTTAGAGATTTGCCCCAATTCATCGCTCTATTGGGGGTTACTGGGCGATATAAAACGGGCTACCGGGGAAATAGAAAAGGCACGGGAAGCTTATGAGACTGCCCTTTTGTTTAACCCAACCAGCTATAAAACACGCGACAAACTAACTTCATTAAACGGAGAAAAAAGTCCGTTCCAATTACTTGGCGAACCGGATATTGATGCCCTGATAAGCACGGCACCAACACGTGACGCTTACCCAAACCAGGGCGGTGTTTACCTTGTTGATTATTTTAAGCGGGTCGTATACGAACGCGGCGCCTCAGAATATTCCCAGGAAATATTAGTAAAAATTTTTAACAACGATGGCGTTTCGGACTTTACCGAATACTGGATTGCTTTTAATAACAATAGTGAAGAATTGACCGTGGATAAAGCGGTTGTAATAAAAAAAGACGGTTCTCAAATCCCTGCCGATATTAATACGAGTCAGCTTGTTTTTAAATCTATTGAACCTGGAAATTTTGTTCATATAAAATGGCACATTCGTTCCTACCAATCCGGGAAACTCTCAAACCAAATTTGGGACCAGTATTATTTTAACAGTTTTTACCCAACGCTAAATGCACAATACGCCCTCATCGCCCCGCATGATTTTCCGATACACTATAAAATGCAAAACAGTGACATAGAGCCTGAAATCACTGAAGATAACGGCCGGAAAATTTATAAGTGGCAGCTCAAAAATCAAGAAGCATTACAGTACGAGTATGGTATGCCTGTATTGGACGATGTTGGCAAAATTCTGTTTGTCTCCAGCATCGATTCGTGGGAATATCTTGTAAATTGGTACCTTGATATTTCCAAGGCAAAATGCCGTACCACCTTCGAGATAGAAGACACGGTTCAGAAATTATTTAAAAATGAAGGGACTTTGGATGATCTGGAAAAAGTCCGCAAGGTTTATGATTATATCACAGAAAATATCCAATATAGCAGCGTTCCTTTTCGGCAATCGGCGCTTACACCCCAAAAAGCGCGCGACGTGCTTGTAAATAAAATCGGCGATTGCAAGGATATGGCCACCATTTGCATTGCCATGCTCAGCGAACTTGATATTAAATCCTATTATGTTTTGGTAAATACCTGGGACCATGGATTAAACCGAAACGCCCTGCCCTCTATTTCGTTTAACCATGCCATTGTTGCTGCCGAGGTTGGCGACAGTTTGATTTATATGGATTTAACAGCTCATAATTATCCATTTAAAAGCTTACCTCTGGCCGACCAGAATGCGTTTGCCTTACTGATTAAAGAAGGCGAAACCCAACCTTTTTACCTGAAAAACTTCTCACTAAAAAGCACTTTAATCCGGACAAATAACGTTACTTTAGAGCCGGACAATTCAGTCCATATAAAAATAAATACACTACGGACAGGCGCCACAACAGCGGGTACGCGTGATTATTACAGAAATAAAGACACACAGGAACGCAACAAAATCATGAGTGGTATTTTGAATGATGACTATAATAATGTTGTCCTTGGCAACTTTGAATTGGAAGACCTTACCCAGCTCTCTGATAACCTGTCGTATAATTATGATTTTGTTGTTAAGGGCTATATTAGCGACGCAGGTGGTTTTAAATTTCTCAAATTACCCTGGACGGATGCCGTAAAACCATCACAGGCGTTCTCGCAGGAAAAACGCACCTTCCCGTTTAATTATTATTCGGGCGTTGATGTATACGCAGAAACTTTAATAGTTGCCCTACCCGAAGGTTTTACCCCCGTGGAAGTACCTAAAAATGTGAGCTATTCTTGCCCTGCGGCGGATTATTCCGTTGAGTATTCCTATGCAGAGGGTCAACTAAAAGCTGTACGTACTTTACGAAATAAAAAAGGGCTGGTCTCCCCGCAGGAGTTTCCGGAATTTAAAGAATTTTATAATAAAGTGATCAAGAACGATGACCTCCAGATTTTATTAAAGAAAAAATGACAACATAAAAGCAGGTGAAATCCCAAAAATTTATTTTTAAACATTCATCCAAAAGTGAATTGTGGACTTATATTTAAGTTATTGTTTTTTTGAGATTTATTTGGATTTTGGGGTTTAAACTAAGAGGTACAAAAAGCGTGGTTATAGAATCAATGTGTTTTTTTGCAGACTAAATTTTTTTTGGGGGCTACAAAACCAATCCAGATAAAAGAACAAATCCAAAAAGGGATAAGGTCGCTGCTAAAGCAATTTTAAATCCGCCTTTAAGCCTAAGGCCCGAATAATTTTTTATAACCAGCGCTTTTAAAAGATGATAGAGGTTTAGCGGCGGAAGGACCAGCCCAATAATGATTGCCGTATTTAAACAAAAATTATACTCTTTTATAAGCTTTTGTTCGCGTTCCTCCATCGTATCAGAATAACTCAATCCAGCTTTTGAACGCTTGTCTCCAAAAAATTCTTTGATTACCAGCTGCGCTTGTTCATAGTCCCGTTGCATAACCTGAATCTCCATCGGGCCGGTGACGGGATTATAACCTGTACCAAACTGCCCCATCCCAAACAGATTTTGGACGTTTTCATTTTTTGTAAAAAACTTTATTTTTTCGCCTTCTAAAACAGATTGAGCGAGGAGATGGTCTGTTTGATTATCTGAAATATATACAGTTACAGGTTCATTTGGTCGCATACATGTTTTTTATTTTTTTAGTTTAAAATAACGTATGGCAAAAAGAATGATGAGAATAATACCAAAAATCAATGGCTCGGTAATGTCTTTTTTTACCAGCCACCAAAAATGTATTACGCCCAAAACAGCAATCGGATAAATTAATTTGTGTAGTTTTTGCCATCTCTTGCCCAGCCTTCTAATCCAGCCTTTTGTGGATGTAACCGTTAAGGGGATAAGTAAAACAAATGCTGAAAAACCAATCGTGATATATGGCCTTTTCGTTAAGTCTTCGGCAATTTCTGCCCATTCAAAAAAGCTGTCCAACCCAAGATAAACACCAAAATGCAGAAAGGCATAAAAAAATGAAAAAAGGCCAATCATCCGCCTAAATTGAATTACTTTATTCCACCCGGTTAGTTTTCGCAGCGGGGTAATGGACAGCGTTAAAAATAAAAAAACTAGAGTCCAGAATCCCGTAGCGTGCAATAATTCTTCGATTGGATTTGCACCGAGATTATCTGTAAATGCGGCATAGGTTAAATAAAATGCGGGAATAAGTACGAGTATAAAAACAAGTGGTTTTAACTTTTTGTGCATTCGTTTTAAATTCTTTCTAAGAGCAAGTCGCGTATATTTCTCCGGCCATCTAAAACAGCCAAGATGATGACCGAGGCGCTGTCAATCCTATAAATTATCCGATATGGTTTGTAGTGGATTTCCCGATAATTCTTTTTTGTTAAATTATTCAAATCTGAAATATAATGTCCCCGAAATGGGAACTCATTTAAACTAAAAATGCATTCTTCAATTTTATGAACTAACTTCTCAGCCCTCTCGGGTGAGTCATTAAAAAATACATAATTATAGATTTCTTTGACATCTGCTTTGGCAACATTGGCAATAATTATGTTAAATTTCACTTTTGGTTCTGATCCTTAAAATCAGCTATATGCTTCCGGATATCCCTGAATGCATCCTCGATGGGTTGGACCTTTCCTTCTTCTATTTCCTTTTCTCTTTGATTTAATAGTTTTAACAAATCCATGGTATTTTGTGTTTTCTCAAATTCTTCCACACTTTGCACCACGGCTTTTGCTTCCCCATTTTGGGTTATCACATACATTTCCTGATTATCGGAAACCTTTTTTAAAATCTCGGAAGCATGCGCTTTAAAATAACTTATGGGTTTGATATTCTTTAGCTTCATTTTAAGTCCTTTTTTAGGATTCAATATAGTCTTAATTAAGACTTAAAACAAGTCACCCTAAAACCATTTTCTTAGATCGAGATTAGAATACATGTGGGCAACCTGCTCGCCATAACCATTAAACATTTCAGTATCCTGTTTAAAAAAATTACCCAGGCGCCTCTCCCGTTTTTGGGTCCAGCGGGGATGGTCTACATTTGGGTTTACGTTGGCAAAAAAACCATATTAACGCGGTGCCGCAATATTCCATGTGTTTATAGGCCTTTTTTCCACAAAGCGGATTTTTACAATAGACTTAATACTTTTGAACCCATACTTCCACGGTACAACCAAACGAATCGGTGCGCCATTTTGGTTCGGTAAAACCCGTCCATACAAACCCACCGCAAGGATCGTCAAAGGGTTCATCGCCTCATCCATGCGCAAGCCTTCGATATAAGGCCACTGTAAAACATAACTGCTTAGGCCCGGCATTTGTTTTGGATCATCCAGGGTGGTGAATTCAATAAATTTCGCTTTTGATGTCGGCGCGGCTTTATCGATGATAGTTTTTAAAGGAATCCCTATCCAGGGGATAACCATACTCCATGCCTCTACACAACGCAAGCGATAAATACGTTCTTCCAGCTGATTGTTTTTGATTAGCTCATCCGCATCATAATTGCCCGGTTTATTGCAATGACCTGAAATTTGGACTTTCCAGGGCTTGGGTTTTAAAGTGTGGGCGTTTTCCGCAGGTTCTTCTTTACCGGTTCCAAATTCATAAAAATTATTATAGGTCGTTACATTCTCCCAGGAATTTTTTTCTTCTGTCGTGCTGAATTTACTCTTTTTTATATTTTTTAATTCAGCCAGATCAGAACCATTTTCCCCGGCAAAAAGGGCTGTACTTTTTAAGGCCATTCCCCCAACTGTGGCCAGTGAAAATTTTATAAACTTCCGACGATTAAGATAATCTTCTTCTGTTGTTATTTCCGAGCTTTTAATATCAGGATTATTTTTTATCAGCATGTTTTTTCTCCGTTGTTTAAACGTATAACGCGCAATGGGTTTTAAAAAGTTCAGCCAATATAAAGAGGCTTAAAAAGATTAACGCGTGTAAGGAAACAATCTAATGTTCATTTTTCACAAAAAGTTAAAATCTAAATGACATGATAATATTTACTGGATAAATTTCTCACGTTTCTGCAAACGAAAAAGCCCGGCCAGGATGGTAAGAAGTGAACCAATCAATAAATATAACCGGTTATAAAACACCGTTTCATCCCAAATGGTTAGATATACATCCGAAGGCGGATCGAAGGGATTTAAGAAAATATTCCATTTACTCTGGTCAAAAAAACCGGCGCTGATCCAAAATACCAGGCCAATTAAAACCATCACAGCGGCTGTACCGTTGCCATTTTTTATAAGCGTCGAAACCATAAAACTGATACTGCCAATAAAAAACACCGGAAACATCAGATGGGCTGCCATCTCAAAAACAGGAACAGAGACAATTAAATAAACACTTAGCCAAGAAAGAAGAACCAAAATAAAATATACCGTGAACAGAGTAATCAGCAGGCGGACAAACCAAACTTTATAACGATAATTTGGCACACCAAACAACATTTCCAGGGTGCGTGCATCCATGTCGTTTTGAATACCAAAAGCTGTGGGATAAAAAATAAGCAATAAGCCGGGAAAAAGGATGGTCGTGTATACATCTTCAGGATCAGGATAATAATCAACATCAAATAGGCCGATTATGGCCACCAGCAGATAAAATCCAACCCCCACCAAAACAAAATAGATAAACTTATTGGCAAAAATTATTTTCAGGTTTACACGGATAATTGTAATCAGTAATTGTAATTTATTTAGCATTGTTTTTTTATTTAGAAATGTTTATAAATAAGCTAATTAACCTGAGTTCGATGTAACAGAAAGTTTTAGAAAATGTCATTCTGAAAGAATCTTTTTTCTGGAAAACCATAAGAAAAGATGCTTACAGCATGACATTAAGGGGCGTTTTCTTTTAAAACCTCGAAGAATTAAGT
>JAJRVW010000037.1 GCA_024277115.1 Calditrichota bacterium | reverse complement strand
GCATCGCTTACTGCCGTAGCTAACGATGGGAATATATAGACTACAGGCCGTTATTGAACCACTGATCCGCCGACAATGTCTGGACTTTTTTGATGGTAGACCCAAAAAAAGTGGCTGTCCATAAATTTCCCCTTTAACGCCCAATCGAGCTCGCTGGGCTTAACGAAGGGCATCGCGTTCTTTATGCGACAGTCAGGCGAAAAAAACCAAACAACCATCAGAATGCAGGCGTTGAAGAACATATCTATTAGTCTAAATTATTGCACTAATGAAACCTCAGAAACATCCACTTTCAACTCAGAAAAAGCCTGCAATAAAGCTTTAATATTTTCTTTTGCAGAACCTTCGTTAGCCAATCTTAATCTTTTAACAGCAACGAATGCATCGCCCACTTTAGCCGTATGCTCCGCAGTGATAACTTCATCAAAAATAATATTTCCACTGCTTATTTCTTTCAATTTATATTGGATTTTAGTGACTACTTTAAAATTTAAACCGAACAAGGGCTGATCGACACTTAACATCGAAACTTCCAGTTGATACTTGCCCCCATCAGAAGCCAATAAACCTGCATTTTTTAATGATTGCGCTAATGCTCCACCAAATGCTTCATTATCAATTTCAGAAGTCCATGCCGGATTTGTTTTCTTACCGCCTGAGACAGAACCTACTTCAATATTAGTGTTTAAATTTTTATCGTATGTTAACTGACTGGCTGAACTGTTCTCTAACACCATGTTCTCCATTTTTGATGGCGACGCACAACCAAACAAAAAGACAAAACCCATCAAAATAATCAGTGCTCTTATACGTCTCATATCCCTCTCCAAGTATGTTGATATTTTCTATAATCAGTCCGATATTCAGAATAAAATAAATAGCTCAATACGTCTACAGCGAATCTGTGGACTTAAGGAATTATGCTTTCGCTTGGCTCAGTCATCGCGAAGGGATAATCCCCTTGAACGCCGAGGTGGCTCGTAGGGTTTTTCGTGGTTGCATGGCGTTGTTTGAGCGATTAGCGAGTTTAGCCATGCACGAAAAAGACAAGAGGCCATCACAAACAGGCGTTGGGGCGGCCTTTTTCGTCTATTTTTGGCCGCTCAAAAATAGACAAGAGAAAAAACGAGGTTTTCATATAACACTGCATTAATCCGTGCCTATAGCCAGCTGGGCACTTCGCACGGTTTACGTTCATTTTCTTTGCTCGTCCAAAGAAAACGAACCAAAAGAAACCACGCCCCATACCTTGGCCTTCGGCTCCCCTCGCTTAGAAAATTTTTACTTTTATAACTATGCGCGGAACTCGTTATCACTCAAGCAAACGCGCATAGATCGTTAAAAATTCCCCATCACTCGGCAATGCATCAGGGGAATAAACACTACCCCACTCCAAACTTTGATACATTGTACCCAATGAAAAGAACACAGAACCCTGTTTAAACGGTACGCCGACTCAGGCATTTATCGAAGGGTTAACCCCCTTGAACGCCAACATGGCTCGCTGGGTTTTTCGTGATTGCATGGCGTTGTTTGAGCGATTAGCGAGTTTAGCCATGCACGAAAAAGACAAGAGGCCATCACAAACAGGCGTTAGGGGCGGTCATTGCCACACCTAATATAGTGTGTCTTATCCTAAAAGAAAACCGTGACAAACAAACCAAGTTGGCTCCCAGCAAACTTGGTCCCTGTTTTTGACGTATAATCAAGCATATGATATTTGACAGTTAAACTTGCATTATCAGATACTCCAGACTCTATGTAAAATAAAGCGCCTAGCACATCATCAAACTCCGTTTTCCTGCCCAGCTCATCTTTGGTAATATTCGCAATATCAGCATGAATACCTACTCCCAAATTAATGATACTCAAATTTTTAGCTATGCTAGCTTCAAAAACAATTCCAGAATTACTACCATTGCCTTGCAAAGCACCTTGATAACGGTAGCCAAGAGAACCCCTAGCGTAAACTCCCTGCATGCTTGGAATTAACCAAGAATAACCAAAATCGAGTACAGCGCCTGACCCTGCTCTATAATTGTCTCCTGCTGGATTATTAGCTACTAAGTCACCACCAAACCATGTCCCAAGATCTGCATAGTATCTAGATTGATCTTCAAATGAAAAAGTACTGAAAGAAGGCAACAGTAAAGATAAAGCCCATATTATTTTCTGAAACCTCATAATTGATTACCTCAATTAAACAAAGTGGGGTTAATAAAAACTATTGGGCTAATGCTCCACCCCAAATTTTTCTGTATATTTTCATTCTTTATTTTTGTAATTATTTTTGGGGCTATACCATCTAAGCAGTAATGCTAGGATGGTATAGCCTCATAGTTTATTTACAATCTATAATGTCTATTTTTTTAGAAGAAAAAGCTAAACTAAATTTCGACTCATATTCCATAACAAAATATTTCCCACTTGGTTCAGCACGAATACTGTATGACATGCCAGGTTTCGTGTCAAAACAAATTGAATCTATTTCATCGTTCGTGGTTTTCTGTGACAACAATAAACCGGCTACAGGGATCAAAGTTTCCCAATCAAACTGTAAACGAATTTCATGTCTTCCAGGTCGAACAAAACCAACATCCAATAAAAATTGACGCTTTACTATACGCCCATCAATGCTTAACAATCTTACTTCAGATGAACTTCCTGTTATTTCTGATAGCATTTTCTTATCCAACTTCTTTCCATCATAATAATGAGGAACTGTCGAACATACAGAAATAAATACTACTTTTCTCATTTCGTACTAATTTTTAGTTCCGATATCAACTAATCCCAACTCAACGCTCCCCCCGTTTGATACTCCGTCACCCGCGTCTCAAAAAAGTTTTTCTCCTTCTTTAAATCCACCATCTCACTCATCCACGGAAATGGGTTGGTCGCCCCCGGATACATCTCTGCCAAACCAATCTGCACACAACGGCGGTTGGCAATATAATGCAGATAATCTTCAAACATGGCGGCATTCAACCCCAGTACGCCGCGCGGCATGGTATCCACCGCGTATTTGTATTCCAAATCGACGGCCTCTTTAATCATG
>JAJRVW010000036.1 GCA_024277115.1 Calditrichota bacterium | reverse complement strand
TGAAAAACAGGGTAAATTACAGCAAAAATGGAAGGCGTATTACCCGAAAAAAAATTTCAGCAGCGCTGCTGAAAAACAAGAACAAGAACAGCCCTTTTTAATGTAAAAAACACATTAAAAAGCGTTAAAAACAGTCAACCTTTTTCAGGACGCTTCACTGCCAAACTTACTAATTGAAAGATTATGGGTTTCCCCGAAGTTACGCAAGACCGCTCTCCCCGTAAAAACTCGGGGTATCGCTTTTACATAACGCAACTTATATAACCCCTCGCAAAAAAAAAGACGTTCGCGGTTCGCCCTGCGGTATATAAGTGGTCTTTATGTAAACTTGCTTCCGGTTATTCGAAGTTCTTCCAGCAGCGTTTGCCTACAGTTTCAAGGCTTCCGGCGAACGCTGCACTAAATTTTCCGGCAGGCTGCAAGTCCCGGCTTGTCGGGGAAAAAGCAGCTAAAGAAAAACCGGCGAAACACCGGCTTGGATGGTGGCCGCCGAAGTTCCTAAAAAACGAAGGCGGCTACCGCGTGTTTGCGAGTGCCGCCTAATTCGTCGTGAAATGTTTAAACTTATCCTTGCCCATGAACCCAGTTAAGATAGGCGGGTGAGCAATGCGCGTTTTCCCTTCGGACTGCCCAAAGCAAGTTTACATGAATGTTGGTTATATACCGATAGGGAAACACAGTTTTACCGTGTTATATAACCCCACATTATGTAAAAGCCCGCCGGATGTTTTTTCCCGGTGGGCGGTCTTGCGCTATTCTGCGGGAGCCTGGAAAACCCTTCCTTAAACCTACTCCTGTCTCTTGTTTCTTCTAATATATATGGTAATACTAACTGCAGTTACAAGGCTGGTTATCATGATTATATAATCCCCAAGCTTACCGTCCATTACTCCAGTAATTGTTAATAAAACTGAGATTGTAATTATAACTAAAATACCTATGCCCACTGCATTTAAAAGGGACTTATTCATTTCAAACCTCCAGCATTATTTTTTTTTCTTTTCATCATCATCAACTACTTCAATAATTGCATCGGTAGCTTGAACCTCAGATGTTACAGTGCTCGTTCCTTTGATTAACTCCTTTGCAACTTCTTTTTGATAGCCAGGTGTATTTTTAGCTTGTTTTGCAGAGGTTGGTAAAGCATTTTTTGCGTTTTTAAAATTCTTAAGTGGATTTCCACCACTTGCTGCATTTATTGTTGCGTCTGCTGCTTTCCCAACAGATTTACCAGTTTCTCCACCTGTGGCTTCGCCAATAGCTTCAAGTGGCCCGCTTGGTGTTTCAGTTTGTATGTCTTGAAAACCTTTGGTCATTTCAGCTATTCCAAACCCTGCAACTGCGAATCCATGAGTCATAAACGCGACTCCGACAACACCACCAACGATTGTTACACTTGATCCTCCAGCAATAACACCGCCAGCTACGGCTTCCACAACACCACTTCCAAAAGTTAAGGCTCCCCATCCTACTTTTGGCCAGTCAACATATCCATCAGGATCAAATCTATTTATGGGATTATTTCTTACATATGCATAAGGAGATAAGCCGAATAATTGGTGTTGCATTATACGAGATGTGGACCATTTTAAAAGAGCAGGATCCACACTCAGCCACCGCCCAATAGCGGGGTCATAGTACCTTGCGCCGAAATAATCATAACCTGTTTCTTTGTCCCTCTCTTTTTCGGTAAACATGTATTTCTCTATCGGGCTGCTTACCGTGTATTGCCTTAACACCTCGCCAAAGGGGTAATAATCCTGGCCGTTTACAATAGCGCCGTTCTCTTTCCAGGTTTGGCGGATGCTGCCCAAATGGTCTTTTACATAATAATAGCGCGTATCGTTTCGGGTAATATGCTAATTGGCAAGCAAAGCCGCCCAGTTGTTTCCTGCATTACTGATCACTCCATCGCCATAGGATTAGTTGTATACCGCCAGGGGAACACAGTTTTACCGTGTTATATAACCCCACGATTATGTAAAAGCGAGCCCCGCCGAGTGGCTTGCGCAATTTCGCAGGAGCATGGTAAACTATTTTTAAATCTACATATTTAATTTAAATAAAAATGTCTTTCCAAGAATAAATCCACACTATTAATAGTGCTAGCTCAAATAAGGCAAACATCTTATGTTCAAGTACGAAACGCGGTAAATCTTTTTCTGTATAATTATAAATATCTTTCTCATTATTCCATAATGAAATTAAAAGTGCAAATAAACCAACAGAAAACATTATTAAAAATATTACAAATAAACCCAACCAAAATCCAGGTAAGTTACTATATAAAAAACCAAAGAATAAAGAAATCAAATAGTATATTTTATAAGGATATTTTCTTAAATGATATTTGGTTTGTCCTATTTCTGCTATTTTTTTCCATTTTATTTTCTCAAAGTATTCTGGAAAAATCACATTAAAAATAAAATTCTTAATTAGATTTATGCTAAATAAAAAAAATATTGTTTTTTGTAATAACACTAATTCGTCCTTCTTTTATGGAAGCCCTGAAACACTTCTTATGCCAAGACCAATTGCCCAACCAGTCCAATTTATAATCCCCCTGCTTGGAGGAGTTAGGTTTCCTTCTAATCCTGACCTAAAAGAACCTAAAAATGGACCACTTTTTATATAAGTCTTATACGTACTTGAAAGTCTTTTCCACTTCTGATAACCTCCAGCTTTTAGCCAAGTACGATACATAGCAACTGTATATTTTTTTCCTTTCATAATATGTTGAAAATAGTTCCATGAATTTCCCATTCCAACCCACTCTAATGGACCAACCCCAGAATTAGGTTCAAACCGTGCGTTAAAATTAAAGCGTCCCTCATGTCGAACAAAAAGGGCACCTGTAAAGTTTTTTACCCAATTTGATGTTTTTTCAACATATCTATCATATTTGTCTTGATCAACAATCCTAAAGTCACTTCTTTCATCATTTGCAACACCAACCCAATCAGTAGAGCCATCTTCTGTATGTTCTTTAATAAGATCCTTAGTAGTGTGCACTTCAACGCCATTATCAACTCCGTCATCATATACAAGTTCTCCATCTTCATCATAGAACTTTGTTGCAAGTGCTTCAGGTGCTAAACCAAGTGGATCTATGAAGTTTATTGGATTATTGAACGTGTAATTATAAGGTGTCCAACTGGGAAAAGCACCAGCCAACGGATCTACAGAAAGAAACCTTCCAATAGTCGGGTCATAGTACCTAGCGCCGAAACAATCCCAACCGGTCATCAATTTTACAATATTACAATCTAAAAATCATCAATCTTTAGTAAGGTCTTTTGCCAGGCCGCTATACTTGCGCTCCACCTTAAAACCAAAACGGTAAAAATACTCCGGCCGGAAGAAACCCGTCGTCACCGTCTCGATATGCTCGCTGCGCATACGGTTAAAAAACTCCTGCATTACGCCTTCGCTGATACCCTTGCGGCGATAGCGGTTGGAGACGACAATTTTTTCCATATACACCGTCTGATCATCGATATAGCTGTAAAATAACCCGCCGATAACATGGCCACGCTCGGAGATGGCCACCAAAAATTTATGCTCCGGCCTAAAACTGACCGGCATCTGCGCTTCCATAAAAATCTGGTGCAAACGGGAAATTTCTTTAGGCGAAACCGGTTTGCGTACCAGGTAGGAAAGGCCATCATAATCTTCCAAGCGGATAACCACATCGGCGCGCTGCTCCCCTTCGCTTTGCAGGCTGATAAACTCCGCTGTGTCCTCCGGTTTAAGGTGCCGGTAACTAAGGCGCGCAAGGAAAAACTCTTCTTTCTCGGTCAGTTCAAACTCGTTTTTTAGTTGCGAAATCAGCGCGACGCCATCCTCGGCAGAATAGTATTCGTCATGTTGCTTTTGGACAATGTTAAAAAGCGCCGATTTAAATTTATCGGACGAATCGGTAAAGACTGTGTGCAGGAAAAAATTGGGACGCGTTTCGGGATATTTTTTTTCGATATCGATCAAACGATAGGTGTCGTAAAGTTCGTTTAAGGTGCGGGCCTGGGCGCTTAAGGCCGCCTCTTTATTTATCAAACTCCAACGCTCAAATCGCCGAATGGCAAAATAAAGACGTTTTGGCAAATAGCCATTTTCCTGATATTTTTTAATATAAAGCTGCGCTTCACGATGGACTTCTTCCGCTTCGGAACTTGCCCCGATAACATCCTCTAACAACTCAATGCCACGCTCCTCGCCCTCGGAATTTAGCACCGCCGAAAAGATAAATTGCCAAACCGAACCCTGGCGCAATACTTCGTGATCCGCTTCTGCCCCCTCCACAAATTGTTTATGAAAATCAATCAAAAGCATTTTTAAATTGGTCGATTTAACCCTGTTTTGGATGGAAATATGTTTAATGCCCGTTTGATAATCGTGGCTTGGGATAACAATATTGCCAATCGATTTATCGGCAAGTTCCATGGTAAAATTTGTCCTGCGCCAAAACTGAACATGCGCCCAGGCTGCCGACCACACAAAAAACGGCCACAGAAAATAAAGCCGCTTTCTGGCCTCTGCGCTGTTTTTTCGGTAAGTCCGCTCAATAAATTTTTCGATGGAATTGCTGGGCAAATACTCTTTCGTCCACATTTTATAGGCCTGCCAGTAACCGCCAAAATTATCCACAAGGTTTTCGCCACTTTTAGATGTGCTGATATGGATCAACCAGTTTATTTCATCACGCAGGCCATCGTGGGTAAATTTTTTATTAAGACATAAAACCAAATCATACGAACCCTGATAACGGGTTTGCACCGAGAGGCGATAGAATGTTTCGTTGGGATGTTCTTCCATAAAACTGACCCAGATACCGCCGAGTGGAATATCGTACAAACGCACCATGCTCCCACTGGACAGCAAAAATATAGCTTCACGGATTATAGACGATTCGGAAATCCCGGCCAAAATGGATGCGCGGTCCTCGGAGCTAATTTCCTCTTCAAAAGTGATCACTTCACCCCATTCGTATTCTTCGCTGGTCTCCACATCCACGGCCACAGGCTGGTTTTCGCCCAACCAACGCCTAAAACCGTCAAGCATTTTAATCCGTGCTTTGTGTGCTGTTTTTACAAGCGCCGGGATGTGGTAGGTAAGTTGGTAACGGACGATAAGCTGGCGTACCCGCTTGTATCGCGTTGGGTGATGGATGCCGTACTCGGCCAGTAAATTAAACAAAGACGGGATAAAACTATCGGTGGGCAAAACATTGTCAACCAATGCTTTCACCTCTGTCTTAAGGATTTTATAAATGGCCTCAAGATTTTCATCACCCTTTGCATCGCGGATAATTTGCAGGGTTGTTTCCTCGTTTAACAGGGCACAATCTTCCTTAAGGTAATCCGATAAAAATTTTCTAAAAGCCTCGCCCTTAAAATAGGGCAGCCCGGTGGAAAAAAGCATGCGCCGCGCTTGCGTGGATAAGGTCAGCTTTGGGCGCGATACAATATCTTTTGCCAGGTTAAAAAGCGGCAGGTTGTCATCGGCCAAAATAAATTTAAAATAGGCGATGGCCTGTTACTGAAGCTCCATTTCACCACTCTGAAATAGCAAGACGGCATAATGCAGCCCTTGCAGGGAATACTCACCGCCTTCGGCAATAGAAGTAAATTTTTCAAGGATATCCTCTTCAACTTCACGGTGGCTTATAATGGAATTAAACTCCATGCGCGTATCAGTAGTGTCCAACCTGTACCACTGATAAATCGAGTTGCCGGTAAAACTTACGATGTCGTAATTACCCAGCCAGTAAAGCGGGTTGTTCAGGACGATTTGAAAATCAATAAATGCTATGGCATTGTCAAAGACAAAATTTCCGATTGTTATTTTCGAAGAATCATCTGCGTCCCCTTGCAAGCTGAGGGATAGGTTATATTTAGGGATAGCCAGTTTATTATCCTCGATCAGAATATCGTGCGTCAGGCAACCCTTTTCGCGTAAAAACCAATTTGGGATGCGTATTTCCTGGTTATTCCAGGCCAGGCTGATATAATTTTTACTGTACATCGGTTCAAAAACAGACTTGAAATGTGTCTCTATCACCCTGCGTTTGTAGGTGCCTTTTGGCGTTAACTCACCTTCGTTTTCACTAAAGGGTCGATCAATTAAACGGAAATCCACAATACGCTCAAAGGAAGCCAGGAATTTATTTACAGTCACCACAACCGTCGAAAAATAGTTTTGTTTTTCCTCGTCGCTTAATTTGCCATAAGCGGTGTTCCCTTCATCCGGATAAATCAACACCGTGTTAAATTGTTGATGATCGCCTACCAGGAAAACCTGTTTTACAAATTCAAAATCACGGAAGAAATTCTCAATTTTTTGCGGGGCAATGGTCTCACCTTTTATATTTTTATAAATCTCTTTTTTACGATCGATAATTGTATAGAAACCGTCTTCGTCCAGGGTCATTATATCGCCTGTTGGCAACCAGCGTTCTAAATCGGCTTTAACCGCATCATCACCCTCATAATAATCCATCATCACATAAGGGCCTCGGATCAGCATTTCGCCATCATCGGCCAGCTTAACCTCAATACCCGGCAACGGTTTGCCCAAAGAATTTTCTTTATATTGGTTGGGCGGGGTCATAGTTATCCCACCTGTGGCTTCGGTCATCCCAAAACCGCTCATAAGGTGGATGCCGTTTGCCTGAAAAAATTTAAATACACCCGGTTCTAAAAACCCTGCCGCCGAAAGCCCCCATTTCAGGTTTCCGCCACTGGCTTCTTTTACGGCATGCAAGATTTTTGCAGGCTCGTCAAACTCAATATCTACCCGCGCACAAACAAAATTATAAAGCTCGTACCATTTTTTGGGGATACTTATAAAAATAGATGGTTGCACACGTTTCATATTATCCAGCATTGTCTCCATGGCCGGGTTTTCCATAAAGGCATATTCTGCTCCCCAAAAAACCGCGCCCATCATTTCCAGAAAACGGCCAAAAGTGTGGAAGAGCGGGAGAAAAGACAAATAGCGGTCCGTATCGCCAATTTCGGGCAAGGCCATCGCCCGGCAAAAACGTTTGTAAACCAGGTTCATCTGCGAGAACAAAATCCCTTTAGGGTCACCAGTCGTACCACTTGTATACATGATGGTGGCCAGAGATTCTACCGACATAGAATCACGGAGCGCTTGCAATTTATGTGTCTCAAATTTCTGGCCCAGGTCAGTCATTTCGTCCAGGGTAATCACCCAGTCTTCGATACTGCTTCCAGTCAAAAGTACTACTATCTTAAGGTGTGGTAATTTGTTTTTAATTGATTTTATTTTTGCGAGTTGTTTATCGTTAGAAACAAGTAAAATCCCTGCTTTTGATTGGTTTAAAATAAACTCGATATGCTGCGGAACACTATTTGCGGCAATCATAACATTTATGATTCCACCTGTCAGGCAGGCCAAATCCAACATGGCCATCCGCAAACTGTTTTCCATCAAAAAAGCAACTTTGGCGTGTTCTCCCCTGGAGGAAAACGCAAGCGCTGCAATCCCACGCTTTAGGCGGTCAATTTTTTCATCGACGGTTTGCCAGTTATAATTTTTAATGCTGTTTACGTTAACCACACTAAAAAGGGTTTTACGGGCGTATTCATCCAAGCGCTGATTAAAAAGTTGGCCGGTATGAAAATTACTCTTTAAAATGAGCTTATGGACCAGGCTTTCCCATTTTTTTTGATCATATATTTTTGTCAGAAAAACCGACTGCCGGAAAAAATTGAGATAATAGTGAATAGCGGGATTAACTATTTCGAGCGTAGAATTGCTTTCCAAAAGATAAACGGCAAACGCATAAAAAATCTCGGGCTCCAGCCGTTGGCTAAGGGGGCGTAACATATCGCTGCTTTGTGCATGGCCACCGATTATGTTCCATTTTTTTAAAAAGAGAGCTACATTTTCCTGCGCGGCCTTGGCAATAAATAAATTTAACCTCTGCCCAATATCATCAAGTTCCTCAACGGTTTTGGAGCCGGAACCCGCTGCAATTTCCTGTACCCAATTTTCAAGTTTAAGATTATCTTTTGAAGAATTGTTTTCCATTATTGTTTCCTAATTAGCTGAGGGTAGGTTGATACTCTTTTTAAGAATAAGATAGCAAGATTGGGAATAAAAAAAAACCTCCCGGAAATCAATTTCGGGAGGTTGTTGGATAGAGAAAAATTTTATGGTATTTAAACAAGAGTGCGTGAATCAACTTTCCCTTATTCGGATGCTGCCATTGGTGGTTTTAAGATAAATCATCATGCCACCATCGTTAATGGTCGCTTCCAGTCTTTTTCGGGACCGGCTGTATTCTTCGGTAATTGGCAAATCACAACTGATGCTCCCGTTGGTTGTACGTGCTCGGATTTCCGCATTGATTTGGTTTGGCAGATAAAGTTTAATGGAGCCATTTGTAGAAGTGAAGCTCATTTCGTCATCTTCTTCTATATCCATCATGGTAACTTTAATGGAGCCGTTTGTTGTTTTACAACGAACCGAGCCGGAGACATCATCGGCAATAATTTTTCCATTGGTCGTTTCCAGGCGCAACCGGCCATTGCAATCCAAAACTTCCAAACGACCATTTGTAGATGAAATATCCAGGTCAAACTTCTGTGGGACGCGGATTACATAAGAGACCGAATAGCTTCTGTTTCCAAAACCACCCATCAGCCAACTTAAAAAACCTCCGTTATAGCTACTTCCACGATCAGGATAATCGGTTATAACCTCAATCTCATCACTATGATCGATAACCGTAATTTTCAGTTCTTCCATTAACCTTTCGGCTGTATCCCGGTTATCTGCCCTCACTTTTTTATAGGCAATTACTTCAATTTCATCACGGTCCCAGCTGCGAACTTCGATGCTGCCGTTGCGATTATCTAAAGTGAGCCGCTTGGCCGTCTCAACGGGTATTACTTTTTTAAATGTTTCTTCCAGCTCCCGCGCAGTCAATGGCGATGTTAATAAAACAGTCGAAAAAGCTAATATAAATATTTTGTAAAAAACCTTCATCCATACCCCCTTTTATTGATCAACATTATAAAGTGTAATGCCCCATCTATCTTCCAAATAAGGGGCGCTGGCGTTCCAATTCGCGTAAGAATGGCTATCGTCGGAGATGAAATGAACCGTGTAAGTCCCTGGCGCCAAAGTAATAATTGTATCCACTTCCCGGTTCTTTTTTGCACCGCCGGCATGATCGGTATTTCTATAACGCATACGCCACACTTTCCGGCCTGTGTCTTCATTTACAATCCAGCCATAATCGTACATCTCATCCCAGTCACCTTCGCCAATGGCACGTATGCGGATTCGTGTTTCCCGGTTTAAGATAAACTGTTTTCTAAGATGTTCATCGTCCCCAACACGCGTAAGCTCGGCGATAGCGTTTTCCGATTTAAAGTTTTTAATATTGGCTTTATAGGCCGTAACTTCTTTACCGATCGGATAAATAGTTATGCCCCACATTTCCGGTTCATGCGGCCGGGTTGAATTCCAGTCTTCATAAGAATGTGAATCATCCGTTTTATAATAAATTATATAATCACCCTGGTCGAGCGAAATAACTTCATCGATCTGACGGTTTTTATCTGAGCCGCCCGCATTATCGGTTTTATAATATTTCATCTCCCAAACGCGCTCACCTGTGGATGCGTTTGTGATCCAGCCATAATCATACATTTTACCATTACGGCCTTCCCCGAGCGCATAAATCCTAAAATTGGCGGCTTTATCTACATGCAGGCCCACTTCTTCAAATTCATTATCGCCCATTCGGTTAATGGATACGATGGGTTTTTTCTTTTTCTCATAAAATTCTTTAACCGAAGAGCGGTCAAAGTTTTTATCTTTTACAAAAATTGTTACACCCCAAAATTCCGGATCATAAGGTGGATTCGCGTTCCATTCTTCGCTGGAGTGGTTATCATCGCTCTTATAATAAAGGATATAATCGCCTGGGCTAAGGGTTAAATCTTTATGGACTGAGCGGTTTTTAATGGCACCGCCGGCATGCTGTGAACGTGAATGTTTCATCTGCCAGACTTTGCTGCCGGTATTTGCATCTACAAGCCAGGCATAATCAAACATTTTACCATCATGCCCTTCGCCCAAAGCGTAAATTTCAACATTCAAGGTTTTATCTATCGAAAAACCACGGCTCAGATAGCTTCTGTTTCCCGCCCCGCTTAAACTTATTAACGCGCTCTCTTTTAATGCCCGCTGATATTTTTCGATACCGCTCCGGGAAACTTTTGCATCAACCGGATAGATTTCAATTTTTAATTTTCGGGAATGGTCTTCCCAATCATCGCCCAACCATTTATCAAGCAACCGGCCCAGTGAGTACGACCCCGTTTGGCTACCCGGGCGCATGGCCGCATAATAAAGTTCGTATTCGCCTTCAGGTAATGTAACATCTTCATCAAACTCACGATAATCTTTGTCCCACCAATCGCCTCTGGAATTTTTTATGGTTGTTCGCCAAAGCATTTTCCGGGAATGGGCATCTAATATCCATGCGTAGGCATACATGTTAAACGGGTCTATTTGATAATCTTTTTTATAAACCGATTTAAGTTCCCTGTCGCCACCGGCACACACCCCTTTTACATGAACGGTACCCGTGTGTTCTAAAGTAAAGCCAACAACTTCGATCTGGTCTACCCCCAACCGGGATAGTTTCACAGACTCATTTTGGCCTAACAATAAAACAGGAAGCGAGATGCCTGCTATAAATATTTTCAGTATTTTAATCATATTTATTCCATTAAAAAGGTTTAACCATCCTGAAAGAGAACGTGATTGGGGCTTTTCCTGTATCCAGACGCTTGGCAAAGCTAAAACGGTATTTACCCTTATCTAAGGTTATTGCCAAACCAATATCCGATTTAAGTTTATTCAGTTGCATTGTATCAAAACCTTCATACCATTTCTCATTTTTATTCTGATTGGTTGCCCAGGCATCGCCAATATCATAAAACAGAATATAGTTTAACTTGTCAATAAATAAAAAATCTGTAGAGAAAATCCTTGGATTCAGATTATATTCAAAGTTGGCCAAAAACATCCTGTCACCAATAAGCGATTTGTTTTTATAGGCGCGCAAGGTGCTTAAACCGCCCATCTGAAATTGTTTTTGAAGCGGTAGGTTACCCTCGGCCGATCCTATTTTTAAGCGCATATCCAGTCGTTCTTTGTAACCAAAAGATTGATACCGCCTTAGTTCAAAAGCATACTGGTTAAACGAAAAATCACTCTTAAGGCCTGTGTTTGAAGTTTCAACGGTCAGTAAACCAAACCATCCTTGCCGTGGCATTTCTATATTATCACGCGTATCGAGGTAAATTTCCCCGTAAATGCTACGCATATTACCAGCATTAATGGCGGGATTTTCCCGGAATTTTGAATCTGCCTTAAACAGGGCCCAACTGGCATTGCGCGAAACGGATTCGTACTCATCGTTTCGATAGGCCAAAGTACCTTTTAAAAATATTGTAAAATTTTGGCTTGCATGTATTTCATAACCTGTACGGCGATAAAAATCATGATAATCGTCTTTTAGGAAAAATGCGGCATAGCTGTTTTCTCTCATGGATATCAGCCAGTCATCACGGGAATCTGTCAGGTCATAAATTTTTGCGCCGAGCTCAAAACGATAAGTGCGCTTATCAAAAAGCCAGCGATCGAGCCCAAGCGAGTAACGCCATTTTTTCTCTTTAAATCCATAACCACCAAAGCCGGAAAGTGTGAAGTAATTATATTTCCCACCTATAAATTTTGGAATCCTGGGCCCGATAAAAAGACCCTGCACACGGTTATATCTTAAAATAAAAGAATCGTTTATATCCCGGACGGGCAAGGTGCTATAATTACCATAAAACCGTTTCGACCAACTCCAGTCCCAATCGTCATCTTCATACTCACGCGCATAGTCATTGTCATCCTCATAAGCGTCTTCCCACTCATCACGCGCAAATAAGTTTTTTGCCTTTGTCTCAATCTGGTTCCCACGTACCCGCGCATTTTTTGCCTGATGGATCCTGCCATTAACAGCCGTTGCATTGCCATCAACCATCGCATTTTCTTTAATCTTGATGTCACCATACAAAACAAGCACGTCACCCTGTACATCGCCACGGATTGTAAGGTCGCCTTTAACAACGATAATATTGCCATCGATTGTTTCATCCGCTTCAATTTTTGTATCACCATGATAACGATATTCTTTTTTGGACTTGTCTTTAAAATATTTTTGCTTTGCTTTTTGTTCAAGCTTACTGGTTTGATAATCCTGGCCAAACAGGAGTGTACTAACAAACAGAGTGAGAAGAATAATTTGTATGTTTTTAAACAGCATGAAGCCTCCCTTGATATATGACAGCCTAATTTACGCCAGTATAATTAAAAAGTTACACGCTAATGAATGCAAATAATTACAGAATCCTTAATTAAAATCTGGTAATTAATGTACAATTCAAAATGACCCCGAAATTATTTTTTTGTATTTACTGATACATAGTACCATTTTTCTTACATTTCCATACACTCTTTGCAGGGCCCACTGGCACATTTTCGGTTAAAAAAAAGCGCTGATATAAATGACATCCTCTTTTCTTAGCCTCAGGCATAATATGTAGGAAGGCATCCAATAGAGAGTTTTATGTATTCAATAAATGTAAGAACTAAAAAATTGAGAAAATCGGTCGAAATAATTTTATAAATATTTATGGTTTTTACCAACCTGTCTTTAAAGCCTGCCACAAAGGCTCTATGTTCAAATCCCCAAATAATAAGCCAGGGCTGCTTACCTAAAATATTCCAAAAAATTTATGAACAAATGATAAATAGAAAAGGTACACTTTATAAATTTTTAACACAAATTTGAAACTTAACCCGGCCACTCATATAATTAGGCCAAAAAACAAAACAGGAACCCACATGGTTAATTTAATAAACACATTATTATTTCTCCTGCTCCCATTCTTCTTAATTGCTAAAGATGATGATACACTTACTATTCAGAAGCTTAAACCCGAACCACAACATCAACGTGTTGTACAAAAAGTAACACAAATCCTGACCCAGGTACATTATAAAGATGTCACCATAAATGATTCCTTATCAAACCAGTTATTTAATAATTATTTAGATTTTCTCGATTATAATAAAAGCTATTTCCTGGCCAGCGATATTGAGGAGTTTGAAGTATTTCGATATAATTTTGATCAGTTTATTGTAACAGGAAATGTTGCGCCGGTCTATTTTATGTTTAACCGTTTCCAAACGAGGATGAACGAACGGCTTGATTATGTTTTTAAACGGATCAAAGAGCCATTTGATTTTACACTCAATGAATATTTTGAGCCTGACAGGGATAGTGTTTACTGGGCATATACCGATGAAGAATTAAATAATTATTGGCGAAAAAGGCTTAAAAATGAGTTTTTGGGACTAAAGATCTCTGGTAAAGAAGATGAAAAAATCAGGGAGACCTTACACAAACGATATACAAACATAAAACGCCGTTTAAACCAGAGCCAAAGTGAGGATGTGATCCAGATTTACCTGAACGCCCTCTCCCATATTTTCGATCCGCACACAAGTTATTTTTCTCCTAAAGCCACAGATGATTTTCGAATCCGTATGAAGCAATCATTAGAAGGAATTGGGGCCCGTTTATCTGCTGAAGATGAATATACCAAAGTGGTGGAAATTATTCCTGGTGGCCCTGCCGATAAAAGTAAGCTCATTATGGCCAACGATTTTATTATCGGTGTTGGCCAGGATGAAACGGGCGAGATTGTTGATGTAATCGGGTGGCGTATTGATGATGTTGTGCAATTAATACGCGGGCCAAAAAATTCTAAGGTACGTTTACAAATTTTGCATAACGAGAATGAAACAATCGCAGATGCTGAAGTGATAATGATTACCCGGGACAAAGTAAAGCTGGAAGACAGCGCCGCAACGGGCGATACTCTGCATATTCTGCAAAACGGAGAGGATTTTATTTTAGGCGTGGTGACCATACCCGCTTTTTACCTCGATTATGAAGCCCAGCGTAAAGGTGACCCTAATTTTAAAAGTACAACAAGGGATGTAGAAAAAATCCTGTCTAAATTTGAAAAACAACATGTTAGCGGGATCATAATAGACTTGCGGCAAAACGGCGGCGGCTTTTTATCGGAAGCTATTGACCTGACCGGCCTGTTTATAAAAAATGGCCCGGTTGTGCAAGTACGTGATTCCCGTGGCCGTATAAAAATAGAACAAGACAATGACCCCAAATTAAAATACGATGGGCCAATGGCCGTATTGGTGGATGCCTTTAGCGCATCAGCTTCCGAAATATTTGCAGCGGCAATCCAGGATTATGGCAGGGGTATTATTGTTGGCAACCAAACGTACGGCAAAGGCACCGTCCAGAATATGTGGGATTTAAACCGCTTTATTCCGGATACAACACATAAATATGGCCAGGTAAAATTGACCATCGCAAAGTTTTATAGGATCAATGGCGGGAGCACGCAACACCTAGGCGTTATGCCGGATATTGTTTTGCCATCACGCTATAAACATAGCGAAATCGGGGAAAGCTCACAGAAGAATGCATTATTGTGGGACCAAATTTCGCCGGTTGTTTTTTCGAACCATCGGGAAGAGCTTTCTAAACTTTTACCTTCTTTACGTTTAAACCATGCAGAGCGTTTCTCGTCCAATGAAGCTTTTGAATATTTCGTGGAAAACATTGAAAAGCTGAAAGCCAAAAAACGTAAAAAACGTTACTCCCTCAATGAAGAACAAAGAATAGCTGAAAGAGAAAAAAATAAAATAAAAATTGAAGAAAAGAAGAAATTTGATGAAGATTTCTTACTTGTAGAAAGTGGCAATATCCTCGCTGATTATATTAAATTGCTGGAAGATCAATAAAATTATTTTGAAGAGGCTGGCTATAATATTTTACCAGCCTCTTCAAAATTTAAAAACCTTGGTTGGATTACACACACAATAAGATCTTGTATTTAAAATCACCCCGTTTCATATCATACCAAGTCTTAATACTCTCCGAAAATGATTGAATTAGTTAATTCAAGTTCGTAAATTTAACACTTAAAACATAAATTAAGACTTGCTTGTCTTAATTATATCATATAAATGAGGTAGATTTTATATACTCAGTTTCATTTTTCACATTTATTTCATCGGAGGTCGTAATGAAGAGATTTTTACTTTTTAGTATTTTAATAGGTACATTTTTTATTACAGATTTATTTGCACAAGGCTCCTGGTCTGTTAACGCACAGGTCCGTCATAGGTACAATATGTTAGGGGCAGATTTTAACAGTGATACAAAAACCATAAATTATAATGAATTACGGACACGTCTTGGTATTAAGTTTGCACCAAGCGATGATATCAGTGGGTTTATCCAGCTTCAAGACTCCCGGATTATGGGCAGTGAATTTAACACCTTAAAAGATGGTTCTGCCGATAATTTGGATGCACACCAGGCATATGCCCAAATTAAAAACCTGTTTGACTTACCATTGCACATAAAAACTGGACGCATGGAAGCTCCCTTTGGCAACGAAAGAATTATGGGCGCTGTTGGCTGGGACAATATTGGCCGTAGTTTTGATGGCTTAATGCTTACACATTCCCATGGTGATAACACTATCAATTTTTTTAATTTTAAGGAAGCTGATAGCACCGGCACGGCACAGAAATTTGGTGGTGATTATAAGGACAAAGAAATAACAGGCGTATGGGGTGATTTTAAGATTAACGACGACACACGAATTCAGGCTTATGGAATCTGGGACAGGGCTGTTGGCAGTGGCATGCTTTCGCGCATTACTACAGGTACACAAATCGATATGACGATGGGCGATTTTTCTGCAACAGGCGAATTTGCCTATCAGACAGGGCAGGCAAATGCCAATATTGACATTGCCGCTATGATGTATGCGCTTCACGGTACCTTTAAAGTCGACGCTACTTCCCTTACAGCGGGACTTGCCTCCATCAGCGGCGACGATGCTTCAACTGCAGACAAAAATGAAGCTTTTAACACCTTGTATGCAACCAACCACAAATTTTATGGAATGATGGATTATTTTTTAAACCTTCCTGTACACACAAGCGCGGGTGGCCTCATGGACATCCAGGCAAAAGCAGCGATTAAAGTTGGGGAAAAATCGAATATTTCCGCAACATTTCATAAATTTTTAGCAAATGAAAAAGTTGCGGGTGCAACAGATTTTGGCAATGAAATTGACATTATTGTCAACCACAATTACAATAAGGCAGCAAAATTTCAGCTTGGGCTTGGCTACTTTATGCCGGGTGAAATTGCAAAAAAGACAGGTATTAAAGGTTTTAGTGGCGAAGATGGTGCAATCTATGGATACTTAATGACAATTATCAACCTGAACTAAAACAACTCTTCCACAAAAGGCTTCCAAAAACCGGAAGCCTTTTTTTTATCGCCAGTTTATTCTTTCCAGCTTTTGGCCATCACTTTCAAAAACGAGCGCGCCAACCTGATCTGTTCTGTAAAACTTTATCCCACGGTTTTTAAATTTAGCCAATGTTAAAGGGGCGGGATGTTTAAATTTATTTTTTCGTCCAACAGATATTACGGCTATGTCCGGCTTTACCAGGTCGATAAAATCATCGCCCGAGGACGTTTTACTGCCATGGTGCCCCACTTTTAGAATGTCAGAATCTAAAAAACTTCCATAAGACAGCATGACCCTTTCACTCTCAAACTCGGCATCCCCGGTAAAGAGAAGACTATTTTTTCCGTGCAATATTTTAAAAACCAGGGAGCTATTATTTATCGTATGCCCGGCGTGTGAATCGTTCCTCTCAAAAGTAGTATCGGGATGAAGTACATAAATCCGCATGCGTTTATCGGGGATAATAATATCCCCTTCATCCGCATATTTTATAAAAACCTTATTTTCTTTAGCCGTTTTAAGAATACGTTTATAGATTTTGGACTTTGCTTTGAACTCATTTATTACCAAAGTATCGACCATATAATTGGCCAAAATATATTCAAATCCGCCAATATGATCGCTATGTGGATGGCTGCCTATCAGGTAATTTATTCTTGAAATACCGTAATATTTAAGAACGGGATTTACAAATCTCTCACCCGCATCAAAACCAAACCCCTTATTTCCCGCATCGATCAAAGCATTTTTTCCGTTTGGAAATTCCAATAATGCCGCATCGCCCTGCCCCACATGGATGTAGGTTATCCTAAGTTTATTTTCTGCAATAATACCAACCAGAAAACTAAGAATAAAGAAAGAGAGAATTGCCAATAAGGCCAGGCGTGCTTTCTGTACCTTAAGATTAAAAATGAAGAAGACCGCCATACTAATCAGAATAACATAAAGCATAGCAGGGTGTGCCGTCTTAATCTGAATAAGTGGGAATTTTGAAAAAGCGCCCACAAGAAAAACCATCGAATCAATTAAAAATGTTATTATAAAGGCAATACCACTAAGCGGCAAAAAGGTTAAACCCGAAGCCAATATCAAAAAAATACTCAGAAATAAAATAACTCCAATTAGTGGAATCACAAAAATATTAGCAATTAAAGCCCCAATTTGAAAGCTTCCAAAATAATACCAGGTTAAAGGAAGCGTTGCCAGTATCGCACAAAATGATGCGATAAAAGGCTCTCGGATAAACTTATTGAAATAGCGTTTGGGACGGGAATCCGCATAAAACTTAGGCAATAGCGCGCTAAGCTTTGTGTTTCCATAAATCAATCCAAAAACAGCTGCAAAAGAATATTGAAAGCCCGGTAATAATAATTCTTCCGGTCGCACAAGCAAAATTACAAGCCCCGCCAAGGCAACAATATTTATTGATTTTTGCGGACGACCTGAAAACTGGGCCAGGTAATAAAAACTCATCATCAACGATGCCCGGACAACGGGTGCCTTAAAGTTTACAAGGGCCAGAAAAAAAACTAAGAACAACACAATTAAAGCCATATTTACTTTTTTAGGAATGCGCAAAACTGATAAAATAAATTGTAAGAACATGGCAATATAAGCCACGTGCAAACCGGAGATGGCCAATACATGGATCACCCCCGTTTTCTGGAAATCGGTCATCACGCCTTTATCCAATCCGCCTCTGTCACCCAGTATTAAGGCTTTCACAATAGCCGCAGATTGTCCCTCCAAGTAATTGTCTATAATATTTTTAATAAAATCACGGGCTTTATTAAAAACTTTACTTTGCAGCCAGTTGCCTTTTCCCGAAAAAATTTGGACAACTTCGCTCTCTTTCGTCAAGCGGATTTGGAAGAAGCGATCATTTAAAGCTAAATAACGCTTATAATTAAACTCACCGGGATTTGTGGGTAAAGGGGCATATTGCGGTTTGCCTTTAATGCGTATTACATCACCGTAATGAAATTTACCCGGAAACTTACCCTGATTAACAATTAGGTAACCATCTGTGGCCAATGCTCTATTTTTTATGATTATTTTCTCGCAGTGCAATAAATAAATATCTGCTTTTCCAGGGCGCGTTTTTACCTCCTCAATCGTTCCCTGGACCGCTGATATATTTGGGTTAAAAAGTGTATTTTCCTGAGGCGTAAAAGGAAACAGTGCAAACCAGGCCCTCAGGATTCCGGCAAGGAAAAATAAGATTAAAACTGAGATAAAGAAGCGTGAATCCTTTTTGTAATTTATTGCCGCAAATAGTAAAAGCAGGATTGAGGCAATCAACAAATAAAGTGGGTTTAATGCTTTACCTAAAAGCCAAGCCGTACTGATGCCGCCCGCTATCAACAAAAAGAGATACAAAGATGGTAAGGCATGAAATTGTTTGATCAGGTTCATTATG
The DNA here is from genome assembly GCA_024277115.1 of Calditrichota bacterium. Lineage (GTDB taxonomy): Bacteria > Calditrichota > Calditrichia > Calditrichales > J004 > JABFGF01. The sequence continues at coordinate 23,156 of JAJRVW010000036.1, read as the reverse complement.
GGTGCAATCAACTTTTTAAAATTAATAGAATACATCGGTGGTAATAAACTAACACCAAATAAGTCTACATCTATATTATCTAAAAATTACTACGTTAAAAATGATCCAATCTATAAATATTTTTATTTAAAGCTAATATTTGTATTTTATTAGTGAAAAAATTTTTAACTACGAATCTTTTATGTTTGACCAGAGGGGGTCTCCATGAAACATATTTTATCTTTTCTATTTTTCTTGTTTTTATTTTCTCTTTTACAATGCGGCGGTTCCAAATTGGAAGAAGGCGATATGCAATTTTCCAAAGGTAATTACATTCACGCACTAAATAATTATCTGGCATATAAAAAAGAGAATAAACAAGATAAAAGCGTTAATCCTCGTATAGCATTGGCATATATGAACAGGGGAAATGAATTATACAAAAAGACACATAACATTGAAACTTTTTCTGGAAATTTTGAAAAGGCCAACAAGTTTCTGGATGAAGGTTTTACTATGCCGGAGCAGAAGAAGCAATATAGTGATTTGCTTTATAAACTGGCTTTGGCCTATCGGGAATCAAAACCTCAGAATGAGATACAGGAAGAACAATTCTTTAATAACACGCTCGATTATTTAGGCATGGCCCTGGATAATAATGAAAACAATCAGAAAGCAGATTCATTACTTAACCATATTTATGATGAAAACTTCCAAAAGATGTTTGATAAAGGCCTCATGTTTTACAAAAGGGCAAAAAAGGAACGGAATAATCCTGATCTGTATTTGAGTGCCGAGCGTTATCTTGCCAAGGCAGTGGAGTTTAATTCCGGCAATAAAGACGCACAAAAGTATTTAGCCGATACCCGCAAACAAACTTTGGGGATTTTACAAAGTAATTTTCCATTTTCATTTTGTGTACCCGGCTATAAAATCACACCTAAATCAATTTTTATTGATTTTACAATCCAGAATTTTTCTTCGGATAAAATAGAATTTTCACTAGAAAACTTAGAGCTTGTCACTATTATGGGTGATGTTTTAAAAGTCGATTTAAAAAAGACCGCCGAGCTTGAGCAAGCCTTTCCAGCAAAAACGACTCTGGAGCCCCGTAAACAAATTGATGGACAGATTGTATTCAATTACGGATTAAAAGATAAAATTGAAACGCTAAACTATAATTATAAAGATGATACCATCATAACAAAATACTTTCCATAGCACACCCTGTAAGTTTGACCGGATCATTACGAGTGACCTGCCCGGACAAATTATCATTAATTATTCTAAAAATAAAAAAGGCGCCCAGAGATAATCAGGGCGCCTTTTAGTTTTTCGGTAATAAAGTTACCGGAAGTTACTTTTACTTAAGCATAAGAATTTTCTTGCGCAGTTTATGCTTGTTGTCCACAGTAATTTGGTAGATATAGAAACCTGAGCTTGCTGTTGCGCCAAAGGTATCTTTACCATCCCAAAGTGCTGTTTGTACGCCACCTTCAAGCTGTTGATCGACCAATGTTCTTACTCTTTGGCCAAGTACGTTAAAGATTTCCAGCTTAACATGGGCTTGTTCCGGAATCAGGAAAGTAATTGTCGTGCTTGGGTTAAATGGGTTCGGGCTATTACTTGCAACCTTAAAACCAACCTCTCCTTCAATATCTTCCAGTTTAATATTGGCAACTTGTACTGATGCCGATGTACTTCCATCTGTACTGGCACAAGTTACAACATTTGCTGTGGAGTTATATACAAAGCCTGTTTTTGTTACATCGTCAACACAGAACTCAAATGTACCATTGCCAAACACCCAATTAGATGTGCTTGTAGCCTCACCATTAGAATTTGTATTAAGCGTAACGGTTTTAGAGCTACTTCCATGCCAGCTCCCATCTACAGAAGCATTGCTTACAGGATCACCATTTTGGTCTACAATTTTTATGGTAGAACTCGCCCTGCTAAAAATAAAGAAGGTCTGCTTTGTAACCGTATTAGAGGCAACGTGCATTTCATCGCCCGCTGGCGGATCGGTAACAGTGATATAATTAACTTTTGTATCTGTATCACTGCCGCAAGCATTAGTCGCCGTTAGAGAAACTGTGTAACTACCGGCTGTATTGTAAGTGTAGCTTGGGTTTTGTGCCGTTGATGAACCACCATCGCCAAAATCCCAGCTCCAGCTTGTTGGGCTGTTTGTAGTATTATCTGTAAATGCTACATTTAAAGGTGTATCGCCCGATGTAGGCGTGCCACTAAATCCTGCAACCGGTAGGTTACAAGGCGGATCAGTAACCGTGATATAATCAACCTTTGTTTGTGTATCGCTTCCACAAGAATTTGTAGATGTTAAAGAAACCGTATAATTACCGGCCGTATTATAAGTGTGGCTTGGGTTCTGTACAGTAGATGTCGCGCCATCACCAAAATCCCAGCTCCAGCTTGTTGGATTGTTTGTGGTGTTATCCGTAAATGCAACATTTAAAGGTGTATCGCCCGAGGTTGGCGTACCACTAAAATCTGCAACCGGTAAATCACAAGGTGGCGTTGTAACTGTAATATAATCCGTTTTAGTAGCCACGCTATTACCACATGCATTAGAAGCTGTAAGTGTAACCGTATAAACACCCGCGGTATTATATGTATGGCTTGGGTTTTGAGTAGTCGCTGATGCACCGTCACCAAAGTCCCAGTTCCAGCCTGTTACATTTCCTGTTGATGCATCTGTAAACGCAACATTTAATGGGGAATCACCAGAGGTTGGCGTGCCACTAAAATCTGCATTAACCGTAGGATCGGTAACGCTGATGTAGTTTGTTTTTGTATTTGTATCACTTCCACCTGGCCCGGTCACCGTCAAAGAAACTGTATAGGTTCCAGCTGATGCATAATCATGTGAAGGATTCTGTGTAGAAGATGTAGCGCCATCGCCAAAATCCCAGCTCCATGTATCGATCGATCCTGTGGAGTTATCTGTAAAGTTTACTGTAAGCGTTGGGCAACCACTAAGCGGAGTTCCGGAGAAAGCAGCAGTTGGCGCTGCAGGGGTCCCGCCATCATTTACAGCATTAAAAGCATTGATACGTCCGGCGCCGAGCTTGCCCGCATAGGCAGAATTACCGGCAATACCATAAATATCATCGGCAGTATCAAACAATCTTTGTTTAACCTGATCAGCGGTCCAATCCGGATGTTTTGACCAAATCAAAGCAGCCGTTCCAGCTGAATTTGGTGTGGCCATAGATGTACCACTTAAAGCGGCAACATAATCATTTTGAGGATCATCTTTATCATGGTATGTCGAATAGATGTCTGTGCCAGGCGCTGAAATATCAACAAATGTACCGTAGGTAGAGAAATCTGATTTCAAGTCATTCTGATCTGTAGAAGCCACGCCAATTACATCGGCACGGTCAAGCATATAGTCCGATTGTTCGTCATTATCATTACCGGCCGCTTTAAAAATAAGGCCGCCACTGGCAACAAAATAATCCATTGCATCGCCTAAACCGCCTGTATTTGAGGAACCCCAGCTACAAGAAGCAATACGTGCTCCATTATCTGCCGCATACATAAAGGCATCGGCTGCGTGGCCCATATCGATATAACCAACTTCAAAAATAATAAATACGCCCGACCAGCCAATACGCAAGGCCATCAATTTAACGCCGTTGCCTGTTACCTGCTGGCTTCCATTTTCCCAACCACCTGCAACGGAAGAAACGGCATAGTTATTATTATTAATAGCACCGATTGTACCTGTAATATGTGTGCCATGGCCGTTAAAATCGCGGGGGTCATTATCAGGAACATCCGCATCTTCAGAACCAAAACCGGTCTGGTTGTCAACAAAATCCCAACCAATCCAATCATCAATATAGCCGTTGCCATCATCATCAACACCGGCAATACCATTTTTCTCAGCTTCATTGATCCACATATTACCTGCTGAGTTTTCGGGGTTATTATAAGAAGCGTTTGCGCCGCCTAAATCTTTATGAAAATAGCGCACACCTGTATCCATACAAGCTACGATAATTTGGGGATTTCCTGTTTCAATATCCCAGGCTTCCGGGGCATCCATATCGCTGTCATTGGCTTGGTCTAAATGCCATTGATCAACTAAGCGCGGATCATTGGCCGTTGCGTTGATTTTATGAATTCCGGATGGTTGTGCATCGATAACACCGGGGAGGGCACGGTACTTTTTAACTATTTCCTCGATATTTTCATTCTCTTTTATAATGATTTTGAACCAAAGAGAGGGGTCAATAACTCTACCATTTAAAGTTTTCGGCTCACTTTTAGGATATTTTTGGAGCATTTCCAGTACGCCGGATTGCCTGTTCAGTAAGTCCAGTTTTGAAAGGCCCGTAAGTCCATCTTTGTATCCAGCACTTTGTAAAACTTTATTTACAGTTTCTTTATTAAACTTAACTACAAATGTTGTTTTATTATATCCGGCAAATGCGGGGGCATCATTTGTTTGATCAACAGTTTTGACTTTAAGGCCTGCCGAGAAAGCAAATGACGTAAAACAAAGTAATAATAAAACTCCTCGTGAAAAACGATTCATATATATCTCCTTCAATAAAATGAAAATGAATAGAACGGTTTAGTAATTTAAAAAGCTCAATACCCTCCTTTATCAGTAAAGTGACTTCGTGTTTTGAATAAAATGTGGTAGGTGGAATTAGTATAGATTCTATCAATAGAAACACTAAAAACGATTTAATATAGCAAAAGACAAATGAATAGTCGATACATTTATCACAATATTTATTTTATCTGCTTAACATTTATAAAGATATTAAGAGTTCGATTTGATATTTACTTGGAAATAAGTATTTTTTATGATTTAAAGTGAGTAACCCAACCGCTCCCTTATTCACAATCATACTCGCTTTTAGGTTTGTAAAAAACTATATACTTTTAGATTTTTTATAGGGCTCTCAATAATGTTTCAAACTATTGTATCAAATAATTTTACAATATTTACCTTAGAATACCCGTACTTTTTCTATTTTGAGGGCGATTTAAAAATTGATAAAGAGTAAGAAAATGAGCATAAGAAAGAATAAATAGAAAAAAGATTTACACCATTTTTATTCTAAGCTCTACGCACATTATTTCGTAGAGGGTTCCAACAAGCTGCTTTTATCGCCTTAGATCAATTCATCTTTTATATTAAAAAATTCCGGATGCTCACCAAGCCCGACAAATATTTTCACTAACATCGGGTCAAACTGACTGCCCGCATTTTTTTCCAGCTCGGTAAATGCTTTTTGTGGTGTAAGTTCCGTTCCGTAATTTCTCCGCGACACAATGGCTTCGTATGCATCAACAATTGCCAAAACGCGCGCTAAAAGGGGAATGGCTTCACCTTTTAAGCCGTCAGGATAACCCCGGCCATCAAACCGTTCATGATGATGCCGGATGATGGCCGCCACTTCAAAAAGTTCGTCGATATTTCCAACAATTTTACTGCCGATCAAGGGATGCTCTTTAGCTGTGTGGTACTCGCTCTCAAGAAGTGAACTGCTCTTTTTTAGAATATGGTCGGGCAAGCCAATTTTTCCAATATCATGCAGAATGGCCGAAAGGTTGAGGCAATATATTTCATCCTCGGACAAATTCATTTCGTTGCCCATCAATTTTGCATAATGGGCCACACGAAGAGAGTGCCCGGATGTATAGCTGTCTTTCGCTTCAAGCGCGCTGATCAATGCTTTAATTGCTTTGAGCAAAGCTTTGACATTTCTGGGGTTTTGTCGTTCGTGCTCGATTCGTTTGCGTTCAATATTACGTTTGATGATGGTAGGAATATTTTGAAGGTTAAAGGGCTTGGATAAAAAATCCGTTGCACCTCTGTTTAACGCCGTTTGTACAAGCTGATCATTTTCAGAAGCGGTAATAATCACAAAGGGGACGTTTAATAAATAGTCGTGGACCGTATCCAAAAGTTCCAAGCCGGACCCATCGGGCAAGACAATGTCGGAAAAAATAATGTCAAAATGTTCTGTTTTTACTTTGTCCAAAGCTTCGTTTAAGTTGGCAACACTTACATACGTGTAGTTGTACTTTTCGAACGATTGACAAATAGCCCGGTTTGTAACAGGCTCATCTTCAACTAACAGAACTTTACTGCTTAATTCATTGGTCATTTAAATGCACTTTCACCGGTTATATTTTCTCCAACAATAAGGGTATGAATCTCATGTGTCCCCTCGTATGTTAAAACGGATTCAAGGTTCATGGCATGGCGCATTGCCTGATATTCATCCGAGATTCCATTGGCACCTAAAATTGTACGGGCCGAGCGTGCAATTTTTAAGGCATTGTTAACATTATTTCTTTTTGCCAGGGAGACATGATAATGTTTTGCTTTGCCTTCATCTTTCATCCGCCCCAATTGATAATTTAACAACTGTGCCTTGGTTATTTCTGTGACCATTTCAACAAGTTTTTCTTGTGTTAACTGGAAGCCGGCGATTGGCCGGTTAAATTGAATACGGTTTTTTGAATAAGAAAGCGCTTCATCATAACAAGCCATTGCCGCACCCACAACGCCCCATGCTATCCCAAAACGTGCTTCGTTTAGGCAGGATAGCGGCCCTTTTAGCCCCCGGATATTTGGCAACCTGTTTTCTTCCGGTACAAAACAATCCTGAAAACTAAGTTCTGCCGTATCCGAAGCGCGTAGTGAAAATTTTCCATCTAGCTTGGAAGCTGTAAAACCGGGCATCCCTTTTTCCACCAAAAAACCATTGACTCCTTCATCGGTCCGTGCCCAAATTACGGCTACATCGGCGATTGATCCGTTTGTTATCCACATTTTTGCGCCATTTAGAAGCCAGCCATCTGTGGTCTTTTTTGCATTTGTAAGCATCCCGCCAGGATTAGAGCCAAAATCAGGTTCTGTTAAACCGAAGCAACCAATTTTCTCCCCCGATGCCAGTTTGGGTAACCATTGTTTTTTCTGTTCGGGCGAGCCATACGCTTTTATGGGAAACATGACCAAACTGCCTTGCACCGAAGCGAAGGATCGTAGCCCTGTATCACCACGTTCTAATTCCTGCATCACTATTCCATAAACAAGATTTGAGAGGCCGGGGCCGCCAAACTCTTCCGGGACGGTAACACCTAAGAAGCCCAACGCACCAAGCTTGGGAATAATTTCCATTGGGAAAGTGCTCTCACGATGATGCTTTTGAATTACGGGCATGAACTGCTCATCCACAAATTCCCGGACGGTTTGTTGAATCATCCGTTCATCTTCAGACAACAGGTCTGCTATTCTATAATAATCAACACCTAGAAACATTTACAACTCCATACAAAACAGGTATAAATCAATCTGCATATTAACCTCAACAGCAAACATTAAATTTAACCCCGCCGATGTATATTTTTTTTGAGGGGACAATGAAGACTAATTTTATTTAAAACAGAAAAGCATGGCACGGTGACCCGATTCTGCAATTATAAAATCAAATCCATCTAATATTTGTAAGGAAGTATTTTACAAGAAAATAATTTAAACTAAAACATCCAATTTACTTCAAGGCCATAAATTAAAGCATTATAAGATTCGTTGCCATTAAAAAAGGTAGGTTCTACATCGGGGTTTTGGAGTACGGCAAGCGCCTCAGCCGTTGAGAAGTTCATTTGCCGGGAATTGGTCCCTGCGATAAGTTTTAACGCAATATTATCAATAAAGAAATATTCTAACGATACACGGCCATCCGCCTGCCAATAATTATTTATCAGGTCATCATCTCCACCGTTTGCTGCCTGGTTTAACGAATAATTTATGGTTGATTCAAAAATTAGTTCACGTGGCAGGATGTCCCATCGGCTGCTTTGATAAAGAAAATAATTATTATTAGATTTTGAATCTGTCAACAACAAACGGCTATATACGCCACCGCCCGAAAAATAAAAATTGTTGGTTGGCCGGGTATAAAAGTTCAGGCTGGCAATAAATTGTTCTGTACCAAGTGGCGCACCGCCCGGTATTTTACTTACATCTTCCAGATCAAGATAAATGGTGGTCAATGAAAGCCGGTTTACACTAAAATTATGCGACACGCGCGCTTCCCATTTCCGGGAAATTTTATTTGTTTTGGTTTCCTGTGCTTCACTGTTAAAAACCGATCCGCTAATATCATCGCGAAAGCCAAAAAGTACGGTTACTTCTGGAAAGTTTTTTATGCCTGCTGTAACAGAAATATCCCCGATTCGGGTTTTTGTAGTCGGAAGACTCTTATCGCCTTCAAGGTTATTTTCATATTGTTCGCCATCGATACTAAACAATAAAACACCGGGGAAATTATATGCACTTTGCACACGAAACCCTTCTTTATCATTTAACAGAAATGGATAGCCGGCGGTATAATAATTAAATCCCAAGCGTTGATAAAATGCAACAAATTTGAATTGCTCGTATCTAAAATCAACACCACCTTTATATGTGTTGTCCGTGCTGCTGCCAAGGGCCAAAGTATCTTTTGTGCTTAAATAACCTTCACCAAAAAGCTGGATGTGGTTATCCCATAAAAACACGGAAGCGTCTGCTCCAAAATTTTGATTGCCAATCGGGTCGTTTAACGAGTTTTTGACAGTATTGCTGTCATCTTGTGCTTGTAAATAATACAGGCCTAATTTGTATAAACCACGCTCGCCGCCCTTTGCCGAGACAGCCCCGATATATCTTCTAAACTGGCCACTTGTTTCATATTGTTTATAAATACCGTCTAAGCGGGAACCAATTCGGGATACCCGTTCCGATAATCCGCCGAGCGCCCTAACCTCAATAAAAGATTTTTTCCCCCAGACATTATCAAAAGCCAGGTTTACTTTTCCACCACGAATTTCACGACTTTGTAAAAAGAATTCCGACCCGGATTCGTAAAAATCACCAAGCACAACTTCGTGGCCCATAAAGCGCAAACTTAAACTTAAACGCTTAATATCATTATGGCTGTTAAAATCTAACCGGCTCCATTTATCATTGCGGATATCACCTAATAAACTCATGTCGATTGTTGGGGTACGCGCAAAGATGGATAAATTTAGGTATTGGCTTAAGCCGGGCACAATGGATGTTTTGGAATATGTATCGCTATCAACGCTGTCCGGTTTAATATCGGAGTTTTCATTATAATCAAAATTAAGGACATTTAAGGAGACGCGTCCTGTAACATCAATATTTTGCTGAGCAAATAGAAATACTGGAAAGAATAGGTAGAGTACGAGATATTTTTTCATGCTATTAAATTAAAAATTCCGGATAATTATGCGTCGTGAATTATCGATTGTGATGTTGCCTGCCAGGTCTTCCACCACAATCCTTAGTATATTTTCGCCACTTGTCACAAAGATTTCTGTTTCAAAACTACCATCGGTATTTGGTTTAATTTCTTTACCGTTAATTAAAACTCGTTTTAAACGCGATGATGGTTCGGGATCGATAATTACCCCGCGTATGATCTGGGAGAGCCTGTTTCTGCGGTCTTTATTTATGTTGCCCGGGTGTGGCGGCGGTTGCAGGCGGATAAAGTTTTTTTGAGCCGGCTCGGTAATTGTAATGATGGGCTTAACCGTATCAAGAAAAATATGCTCGGCAATTTCTTTGGAATTTTTAGAAAGGTCAACTGCGACAATTTTGATATCATTGCGCCCTTCGTGTAGGATAATTGTACGGTTAAACGTACCGCGTCCCCTAACCTCGGCCACTTCATCGCCATTAAAATAAACCTTTACTTTGTCCAGTGGCGTTTCATCAAAAACAGCGCCGCTTAAACTATAATCACGCCTGTTTAAGAACCCACTTACCAACGGTGTGGAAAGTTGGATTTGAGGACGACGGGTATTTACAAATAATCGTAAAGTCTGAGCTGTGGATTTTCCATTTTTTTCTGCAGTTACACGGATAGTATTAAAACCTTCGCGCACATTTACCCGTCCCGAAAACTGCCCATTTGGCGCCACATTTAAAGGTTTGCCCTCGGCCATAACACGCGCGCCGGGAACCGTACGCCCACTTACTTTTACACCGCTTCCCAATACAGCAGGATCATTTTGCTGGACAGGGATTTTATCCAATTGCAATGCAAAGTTTTTTAGGTTTGGCGCGGGGTTTTGCCCGGAAGATTGTGCGGGTTTACTTGGCGCTTGCCCTTTATGTACAATAGTTTGCTGGTTTGCCCCAACCAATACCTGGCCGTCTGCATCTTTGGAAGTAACGGCAACAAGCCCTTCGGTCACACTTACTTTTGTGGTTAGCTGTTTATCTACATTTACCTCAAGCTCTGTACCCCGGATGGCCACAACCGCACTCGGGCTTTCTATCCTCCGGCTTTGACGGCCGCTGACCACTTTTTTAAACTTTGCCCAAATATTACCGGCCCATAAAGAAAAAGACATCTTATCTTCACCATCTTCTTCTTTTGTTTTTATTTCTTTAATATCAAAGATGGTGCTTTGGTCGATTCGTAACTGCGAGCCATCGGGCATTTCAATTTCCACCCGGGAGTTACCGCCCGTTTTGATCCGGTCGCCTTCAAATACACGCCCTTTAATCCTGGCTTTTACCCATGATGTTTTTTTAGCAGGCAGCAGCTGTACATCACCGATTACAAATTTTATTTTACCGGAACTTTGTTTTTGCGCGGAAACTGCCGTGGCCATAAATAACATGATCAGAAATAAATATTGAAGACGTTTCATAGTTTTTCCTTTAACACAAGGTTATATTGCGGGTTAGAAAGTATTTGGTTTTTTCATCTGATGGCACTTGACTCCCCTATAAAGGAGAAGCCGGATTGTTTTATCTAAGCAGGATCATCTTTTTAGACTTTACAAACTTCCCGGCAGATAAACGGTAAAAATAAATACCGCTTGCAACTTGTTTACCAAGATCGTTTTTGCCTGTCCATGTGATTTCTAAATCGCCACTTTTTACCTTACGGTTTAATAGATTTTTTACTTTTCTTCCGAGCACATCATAAATATCAAGGTTTACATCGACATTATCTGCAAAAAACGGAATGGAAAGTTTAATCTTTGTGGACGGATTAAACGGATTAGGATAATTTTGAGAGAGAGCAAATTTTGTTGGCAATATTTCCGGTTTAAAGTTTTCATTGGCCGTGGCATATAATTTAAAATGGTTCTTTTCTTTACTATTTTCAATTTTAAATGAATCGCGTTCATTTATATTAAACCATTCGCCGCTTTCCAGATGGTACAAAAAGAAATAGGTCTGCGCCCCGCCATTCAGGTTTTCCCAACTGACAATACTTTCTTCCTTCAGTGTGTTCCCTTCAATTACCAAATCCCATACCTGCTCCGATTTTATCGTGTTAAATGCAACAAGGTTTGTAGTATATTGCTGGCCGCCCCGTCTGGAAAAAAGCCGGATATTATCCGAAATCGCCGGTGGTTCCAACGCGCCCTGATAAAAATAAGGATAGTCCGATTTATTTAAACAGAGGCCAAAATAATTGTCGTTATCTTCAGAATGGCCTTGTTTAACTTTTAAACGGATAAGCGCATCCTGTTCGTTTACAGCTATGGCCCGGGTAGACTTTGGCAAAGAAGTATCTTCAAAAAGAACCAGAGGCTGTGGGTTAAAGCGGACGGAAAGCGGTTGGCTGACCAGAAGCCAATAACCCCTGTTTGCCTTTAACATACCACTTTCTTCATTTTTATACTGACGGGTAAAACGTGAAGCTTTCCAATAAAAAGTACTGGGGTTAACCAGGCTGTCTTTCACAGCCTCATCATAATTAAACGATACGCCTGATTCGGTTGTAAAAATGCTTTTCTCAAGGTCAATATTCCAGGACCACGGATTACCGATCATGTTCCAGCCTTTTTGAAGGTCAACACTAAAATCCTTTTCTGCGGTAATTTGCTGATAGCTGTTTAAGTCGACCTCAATTTTCTTTGTAGTAAACGCCCAATAAGCCCTGCCCGGTAAAACCGAATCCGGCGATGCCGTTACATAACGGCCATCCTGCCAATTGCTCAGCGCTTTTAAACTGTTGGCTTTTATCTGTATGCCCGAACCGATTATCTGCCGGGGCAAAGTCACCATCTGCCAGAAATCATCAAATATATCCAATGTCCCAGAACTTACATCTACAGAAACCGATTTGCTGTTTAAACCAATAGCGCCATTGCCGGCGGTATCGAGGGCCGCAACCTGAAAAAGATATTTTCCATTTTCAAGGGGATAAAAATCAAGCCTTTGCGTGATTGTTGTATCCGATTCAAGAACAGTGGGTTGGCCATCCATAATTTTACTAAACCTGTAAATATAGCGCATTAAATTTAAGGGCGTGCCAATTGTGCTGTTGATTGTATCATTTGCACCGAAACTAAAAGAGAGGCTCGCCTGACGAATGGTGTCCGGGTACAATCGGAATAAAGTTGTTTTTGGCGCCAGTAAATCCCTGTAAGAAACAAGCATCTGAACACCAACTATACTGGCGATGGTCGCATCTTCTTCGGTAACAAATTTTAAACTGGTCGTGTAAAGCGAATCGTTTTTTAATCCCGTTGCATCAAATCCTAAAAGAAAAGCGGCACTTTCACCACGCTGCAAAAGACGCTTTTTAGGAAACACGCGCAGCCAACCAGGTAAATTTTCATCGGCAACAACCGTTACAGGCACTGTGCCCACATTTGAGATTGTGATTGGCCTGCTTAAGGAATCCCCTTGGCCAACCTGAACAGAAAAATCAGAAATGGAAGCATTTATTTCTTTAAAATCGATACGCCCCTGCAATGCAGATGTGTACGCATTTGCCGCGCCATTACTGTCTATAAAGGCAAACCGATAATAAAACTCTTTGCCAAAACCAAGATCAGAATCGGTAAAAGTTGAATTACCTGCCGGAATAAATTTATAAATATTTGATGTGTCCGGCTCAAACAAGGCAAGTGTGTCCCTAAAAATAACCGTCCCGCTAAAAAGGCCGGCTTCTTCGGTTAAAGGCTGCTGCCAGCTTAATGCAACAGATGAATCCGCAAGTGAGACTGCGACTTCCGGAACCGAGCTGAGCGCTTCGGGCAGGGCAAGGTTGCCATACAACCCGATATCCGAACGCGATTGTGTATCGCCATTATTTATGGTCGGATCGCCTTTATCAATCAACGCCGAACCGGGTGCGAGTTTTAAATCATAAAATCCATCGACTTTACCATCGGCGCCAAGCGGGTTGGACTGAAAAACCATAAGCGGGTCAACAGCCAAATTTCCATTGCCGGGCGATGCCCCGTTGATGGCCGTTTTATTTCCAAAAAAATCATTGAAATGTATGGCCATGGTTGAGCTTTGAACATTTAATCCTGTATTATTTGAAAGCAATATTGAATTACGCACATCCACCGTGCTATTGTTTACAAACAAGCCACCGCCATTTTGATCAAACAAAGAGTCATTATTGGCAATTAAGGAATTTAAAATCGTTGCCTGGCTATTATTGATGGTTGCGCCTATTTTAAAATTATCTACAATAACACTGTTTTCTACATTTAGAACCGAATTATTACGCGCCACAACCCCAATCCCATCGGTCGACAAACCATTGGAGAGCGCTTCACCGACAAGTGTAAAAGACATATCAAGCGAGGCATTATCAAGCTGGATGTTTGCATTGCCATTACAGGAAAAATCGACATGGGCCAGCGAAACAACAGAGCCATTTGTTACAAGAAGGCCTGCGCTATTCGACGAGGCATTGCTTCCGTTCTCCAGAAAACCTGAACTTAAAACAGACAAAGTCGAATTATCCGCAGCAAGGCCAAACTCTTTATTCCTTTCCAAACCAACATTTGTCAACGCCATATTAGAGCCTGTAAAAAGCATACCCTTATCATTTTCTTCGATAAAAACCGCGTTCAGCGTTCCTCTGCTGTTTTCAAATTGGGCGGCTTTATCAAACTGGCGAATGTGGATATTGTCCAAAACGAGGCTGTCATTGTTTTCGGCATAAAATGCTTGTGTTCCCGCTTGTAACGCATCATCAGTAAAAGTTATATGATGCGCCTCAAACAGTTGTGTACCGCTCACCTGCATCACAATATTGGAAAACAAATCTTGTGAATCACGCATTAGTACGACCTGAGAAGTATCTTGCGAGGCCAGGTATAAATCGTGTTTAATTTTTAAATTTTCAGTGAATATGCCCTCGGCGACCAGGATCGAATCACCGGCAAAACTTTTTTCAATGGCCTGGTTGATAAACGTAAAAGGCGAACCAAAGCTTCCATCTCCGGTTGATGCTTTGCTATCCACCCACCAGGTTTTAGGCGCACGGGAAACATTTTCAAAAATCACCCATGATGATGAACCTGTAACCTGTTCGGAAGCCAGCAGATCTAAATCACCATCCGAATCATAATCAACAGATTGTAAATTTTGGGGGATCACGGGGCTGGAAATTGTCGATATATCTTCCAAAATACCGTTATTGCTTAATAAAAAGCTGATATCATTATTTGCAAAACCAACCGCTAAATCATTATAACCATCCGAATTAAAATCCGCTGCCGTAAGTGCAATGATGGCCGAACTAAATTCTCTTCTGTAGGCTTCAACTAAAAAGCCGTTCTCATCCAGGTTAAAAAACTTTAGCAGGTTTAAACCGCCCCCAGTGCCCGCTATAATAATTTCATCACTGTTGGGAAAAGTGCCGTCTTCCCACACATTTGCCGTTGTTACGATTGCCTGACTGCTAATCTCCGGCAGGGTATTAAAAAAACTTGTGAAAGATGTTTTCTGATTTATAATCCGGGCGATGTTCGAGCCATCAGTCCCATTGGAGGCAATGAGATCGAACAGGCCATCATTGTCCCAATCTGTATCTGCAAATTGATCGGCAGGGCCGTTCAAAACCACCGGCGCGATCAAACCAAAATCATATTGCCCTGAGCTCATATCGCCATAATAACAATTAATCTGACTAAAATCGCTTTGATCAACCAGCACAGCCATATCCTGGACCAGGTCATTATTAAAATCAGCAATAACAGCGTCCATCAACGTGCCGTTGTTTGTAAGGTTTTTAGAAAAAGCCGGCGCAAAACCACCAGCCGTGTCATAGCTGTAGGCAAGGATATCTGTGTTATTAAAAACAATAATTTCATTAAGGCCATCGTTATTCAGATCGGCCAATTTTATTTGGGAGAAATCCGAGCCAATATCCTGCGTATTTTCTACAATATAACTGCCACCGGAATTGCTAAAAACAGTCAGGGTCTGGCCGGAAAGTTCGATCAGTTCCGGCAGCTGATCCTTATTAAAATCATTAAAAACATATAAATTATCACCGCTGCGGGATTGCGGAATGCCGACCTGCTGAAATTGTGCGCTGCCCCTGAAAGCGCTAATCTGAAAACGCCACTGATAGCCGGGGTCCAGGGATGTGTTACTTTTTGTTTTTACAGAGTCTGTTAATGTTACAGTTACCGTCTCACCTGCCTGAAGAGCATCCGGGACATTTAAATAGAGTGAATTTCCTGAAACATCAAAAAATGACGTAAAATTCAGGTCACCGGAAAAAGAACCATGTACACCGATATTTTCTTCAATCAAAGTGGTCTCATCCATCTCCACCTGGAATTTTATGCGAAATGGTTTGTCTTTATTTACATCGGCCTTATTTGGTTTTGGTTCAACAAGAAAAAGAGAGCTTAAATCCAGGCCAATGGTATATCGGGTAACCGCAAAAGACGGCAGGTCTGCACTAATCTCAGAACCGTCGGTATTAACTGTGGTTGCAGCGACAGTCCAGGTCGTATCCTGAAGTTCCAAAAGTTGCAAGGATTGTGGAAAGGGATTGTCTAAAGCTGCCAATTCAGATTTATCCAGAAATAAGCTGATTTTTGCATCGGCAACCGGCATGGTTACACCCGACCAATCAAAATTATACATTTTGGGTAAATATTGCTGAATGCCATTTATAGAAAAAGACGTGTCGGGATGCGTACGTACGGTTAAAGTGCTATCGCCCTGAGGAACAAACTGCCCGAGGCCAAAAGCAATTTTACCATCTGCAAACCAAATGTTTTTTTGGGGCATAAACAGTTTAATTTTTACATCCGTTGGCGCTGAATTAAAAATTTCCCAGGATGTGTTTATATTTGGAATTGTAAATTGTTGTAAAATCTGCGATTGATCTGCAAAACCCCAATAATTTCGGCTCAGGTTTAAGCTTATAATCGATGTACTCGATGTAATATTGTTTAACTGGTTTTTATCCTGATTATGAAAAATGTTATTGCTAAGATTTGCAGCACCGCCTACCGAGACGGTATTAACATTATCAAAATATAAACCGCCACCATTATTAAAAGCCTTATTACCAGTGATTGTATTCGACCAGACATTTATTGCGGAGGGCACATTTACAAAGGCTATGGCGCCGCCATTATTTCCGGCCGAGTTGCGGGTAATAATATTATTTTCCCGAAAAAAGATTGTGGCAGAAGCTTCCACAAAGGCCGCACCACCATCATTAGCAGCACTATTTTCTGCAAAAGTATTTGAGGCAAATTTCCATACAACTGTGCTGCCTTTTAAGTAAACCGCACCGCCATCCGAAGCAGCGGCATTTTCATAAAGGACATTACCCTCAAAAAAGCTATTGACACTTAAGCCATTTAACGTATTTATAAAAACCGCGCCACCACTATCCGCACTGTTATTATAAAAACTATTTTGTTTTATGGTTACATCAAAAGAGTTTATTAAGGCAATCGCACCGCCATTATTGGCCAGGGCATCATTCTCAGATATGTCGTTTTGGATAATTTCGATCGCTGTGTTTTCACAGTATATACCTGTCCCTGTCCCGCCTGTATTCTGAGTGATAATATTATTTTCGAGCAAAGGTTTTATACCGGCTTTATCGCTCGAAATCCAAATACCCGCTCCCTGGTTATTTGTTT
Organism: Calditrichota bacterium; assembly: GCA_024277115.1. Taxonomy (GTDB): domain Bacteria; phylum Calditrichota; class Calditrichia; order Calditrichales; family J004; genus JABFGF01. Next base: position 6,221 of record JAJRVW010000036.1, on the reverse strand, counting down.
CGTTGTCAATAATTTCACAATTGGCCAGTGTAAAAGAACTGTTAAATGCACGGATGCCATTTCCATCAATCCCGGAACTATGTGTAATGATAAAATTTTCAATACGCATGGCCCGTGTCGAATTAAGGAGACCCGGATCAATATTTATTGTCGGCGCATTTGAAACACCAATAATTTGTGGTTTATTTAGGGTTGTCTCGCCCTGGAGGACAAAATCTGGTTTGTTTAAAATTGATAGATTTTCAATATAAATACCCTCAACCACCCTAACTGTGTCACTCTGAGACACGAGATTTATTGCAAATGAAATCGTCTTATAAGGGTTGGCCTTTGTGCCCGTGCCACTCACATTATTACCCGTTGGGCTGACCCAAAGAGTTGCAGATAAGGCGTTTGTAACAAAACCACCCACGCCAAAGAGGTAGATACATCCTAGTATAATATAAAAGCTCCGTATGCGCGAAAATTGCATATCACACCTCAAAATAGTTATTATGCTTTGAAACGGAAAAATTCTACATATTATTGCTATCCCTCAATGACAATAATCACAATAGATAAAAAAGAGGGGGATAATTTTAGCTTTAGTGTAGGTGCTTGCGTGAGCTAAGAAGTTAATTAAAAGTAAGGGCGATTATTAAAGGATCTCTTTATAAACAAGATATGTTTTCCAAATTTGGTCCACATAATTTATTGTTTCTTCCGATCCATAAAAATAGCCATATTTTGGTTGGCCATTGGGCCATACTTGCAGATGCAACTCCCAATCAGATTTTTTTAACATTGCTAAATAGGGTCGTACTGTCGGCCATTTATTTTCAGATTTTTTATAAAATCCGGCAATTTCCTGCGCGTCAAAAACCCTTCCAGGGCCGGCGTTATAGCTTGCAAGGGCCAGGCGCGTACGGTCAATGGGCTTCGAATCAGGAAAATAGCGCATTTGTTTTTTTAAATGATAAATACCTGCGGTTATATTTTCACGGGGGCTTTTCATAATATATTTTATATCCAGCTCACGGCTGATTTCTTTGGCCGTCAATGGCATGAGCTGCATCAGGCCTTTTGCGCCAACCCGGCTGCGCGCTTTTTCTTTAAAACTCGATTCTTGGGCAATCTGGGCTACGATCAAACGCCAGTCAAAACCATAGCGCTTCGCATACTTTTTTATGATGGGTTTATATTTTTCGATGGAACGCCCGGTACGGCTATTTTTAAGGTTTATACGCAATTTATCCAAACGGCGCTTCTCCTGCAGGCGCATCTCTACCTCAGCCATTAATGAATCTTTACCGGAAATATTTATATTTCCAGCAGGTTCATTTTTTGTACAAGCTATAAATGACATTGCGCTAATAATAAAAAGAAATAGGATTAATTTACGCATTTTAATTCAGGCTCATCCCAATAATTAAACCAACAATTAAACCAATCATAATAAATATGCCACCCACTACTATCCCAACGGCCAAATTACCCTTTTCGAGCTCGCTGGGTATATCAAAACGCGTGGTTTTATTAAATAATTTATAAGTCCCTAATGATGAAAATATCCCGACGATCACGCCTAAAATTGCATAAATAAAATTACGCAGCATGACAAAATCAAATGAATCCAGTTGCATAAAAAGCCTCGAATTTGGTAAATAAGTATCGGTATAGATTATTAGGATGATACAGTTTTTTATATTTTATGTCAATCATTTGACCATTGTTTATCAAAAAGAATTTTCTCCTGATGATATATTGGGCTAAAAATAAGTTATCACTTTACCCGATAAATACAATCGCGCTCCTCATCCCAAACCCCAAACTTTAAACTATGTTTGGGATGGAAATGTGTTATGTTTTCTAAGGTTTTCTTCCAAGGGGACAAACGGAACATTTTCCGACGTGGCAATAACTCTGTTCCAATTCAAGAAACGCCTGCCCTAAATTAAAAGCCGGCCACGCATTTTTATATGCCTTTAACCATGGTTTACGACGAAAAACACTTGCATAGTTACACGAACCCGGGATGCTCAAATAAAATTCTTCAAGATAGGCCATAAAACCATAATTTTTATGCGTACGGGCATAGGCTATACTTAGTGGTATGATGAGATTTGTAATTATTTCTTTTATTCGGTCTTGCCCGAAATAGACTTTGTTGTGTTTATTAGCAAAGGGTTTAGCCAAAGCATAGTGTGCCTGCCAATAAGCATCTGGCCGGATGTTCATATATTGTTTTAATTGTGTAAAAAGATTTTTATAGGGTAAGCGTTGCTCTAACAAATTGTAAAATAAATAAAAAATATGTGCCGTCGAAAACGTGTTTACAAGGGCTGCCCAGCCTGCTAAACGGAAATGCGGATGGTTACCGGGACGTACGGCTGCAAATTGCCAATGTTTTGTTGATAAGGGTGAGAAATCAAGAGTGAGATAGATTTTTTGATAGCGCTCTCTTAAATTCCGGGCAAAATCATCCGTATAACGGGCATCCAAAAAACCGGCAGAGCCCAGATAGAGCGCCAGTAGATTTAAAGCCGAACTTTTATAGGTGTCGATCAACCCAATGCTTATACGCCTGGCAAGCCACTCAAACGTACTTTTATTAAAGGGATAGCCCAGCGCTTTAATAAAACTATGATAAAACAAAGTATGTACCGAAAAGGAGACCAATTCTTTTTGAAAGGTGTGTACTTTATAGTTCAGGCGATCTAAGGCCAATTGCTGTAAAACATTTTTTATTTGAGGCACCTGGTAAAAACTATTGCAAAGTAGTTCTCGGCCATCCGACAAATTTTGCCCGTTGTTGGAAAACACAAAACCCGGAATGCCGTCTGTAAGCAAATTATGCCTTACCTCAGATGTCTTTTTCGGCGCTTCTGCAATAATATGTAATTGGACATCACGGTAGGCCGGATCGAGATGATGTTGGTGACGGTACCAATCATCTAAAGAAAGGTGCATCTCTACCGCACCGCGATACTGCACACCATTATATTCAAAACAAGCCGACTGGTAATCCGGCCCCTGGTGGGTGTTTAACTTTCCCGCGGACAATATCCGCAACGTATGCCCTTGCCAGCTTAAGGGTTGCTTTTTTAATGCATAATGTTCCCATAACCTGTACAAATCGGCTTCTTGCATTTAATTTCCCATCCGTATATATTCCAAAACAACCACACATATCACGTCTGGAATATAATATATGGAATACAAAACTTCAATCGAAATATTCAATATAAAAAACATTAGTGACCGGATAAATTTTATCCGCAAACAAAACAACCTTACCCAGGAGCAACTTGCAAACGCATTGGGAATCAGTCAACCGGCTGTAAGCAAATACCTCAAAGAACGCATCCCTCCGGCCGATGTACTGTATAATTTGGCGAAAATCGGGCATACAACCATTGAATGGATTTTGTGCGGTGAGAAGCGTTATTTTTATGAAGAAAATGCCGATCGGGTTAGGGAAAACGAAAGCAGTTACAGTGTTGATGCCGATATAATCCTGGCGCGTAAAATTGCCCTTTTGCCCACTGAAGCAAAAAAGGCGGTTAGTAAAATGATTGACTTACTGGTCACCTATTCCACATAGCGTCGTGCGGACACAAAATGCTTTAAATAATAATCGGATGTTAAATCGGATATTACCACCCCGCGCGAACTCGAAGCATGGATAAAGCGGTTATTACCAATATAAATACCCACATGATCGACGCCCCGGCCACTAATGTTTTTAAAAAAGACCAGATCGCCACAGGCCATCCAGCTTTCACGTACAAAAGTACCCGTCCCATATAATCCGGCAGTGGTACGCATAAGTTTTGTATTAAAGACCTGAAGATAGATTTGTTGTACAAAACCGGAACAATCGACACCCTCTATACTGTTCCCACCATAAAGATAAGGCGCGCCCATCCAGGGTTTGGCCGCTGAAATAATATTTTGGCAATTCAAGTTTTCTGTACGCGATGCAAATCGGTCCGCACGGCTTACCGGCGTTGTGATACAAGCGTTAATAAAAAATAAAAACAGGATTAGGAATACTGTTTTGAGAAAAACGCGTGAACCCTTTTTATAATTTAAAATTTTTTGCATTGGACACTTTTTAGGATGGAGGTTTTATCTATTAATCCTGTTCAGAAGATTGAGAAATGATTGTATGGCCTAATATCAAAGTGAAATTTAGGAAATCTTAAAAATAAACCCCAAAATACATATTTTAAACATTCTCCCAAAGGTTAAATATCATTTGATATTTAACCTGAGTTCGATCTAAAAAAAATATTTGTTTTTAGTATAATTTTTTTTGGAACTCACCCCTAAATCCCCTCTCTTGTAAGAGAGGGCTTAAAAATCAGAAGAAACTGCTTTGGGGTGAGTTGTTTTTATATGCCTATCTTAGGGTTAAAATAATTTTCTCAATACGAAAGTTTTATATCGAACTCACGTTATTTAAGTTGTTGTTTCTTTGAGATTTATTATTTATACTTTAGGATTTTTGGTATAACTAGTAATTTCTTTTTTGGATATAAGCGCTAAGTTCTTTCATTATTTTCTTATGCGTCGATTCCGGAAAGTAGGCAAGGCAATCCGCAGCTTTTGCAAAATAATCATTGGTCATTGCAGCAATTTCATCAAAAACACCCTCTGTTTTCAGGGCTGCTGTATACTCTTTTAAATCGAGGGCTTTAAATGCTTCGGCGCCTATTTTTGACGCAACTTAATGCTTAAAATTGTTTGCTTGTTCATCTCAAAATCAGAGCCGACTTTTTTACCCAGTTGGTCCGGATCGGCAACCACATCGAGGATATCGTCCTGTAACTGAAAACCCATGCCCAGGTTATGGCCAAAATCATAAAGTAACTTCTCTGCTTTATTATCCGCTCCGGCAACCATTGCGCCCAGTTGACACGAAAGTCGAATTAAAGCAGCTGTTTTACGCTCGATCATATCCAGGTACTGTACATCCGTGATGGCGCTATTTTCTTCAAATTGTTTATCCAACCCTTGCCCTTCGCAGATAACAATCATCGCCTCGGTAAATTTATCCGCTAGTTCGGCACGATTTTTAACAGGGCTTTGCAGTAGTTTTTGAAAGGCAAAACCAAGCAGGCCATCACCGGACAGAATCGCAGTATTTACATCCCATTTAATATGAACTGTCGGCTTGCCACGGCGCGTTTCGTCATTGTCCATAATATCATCATGGACAAGCGTAAAATTATGTAAAAGTTCTACAGCCGCCGCTGCAAAAACGGCATCTTCACTTTTACCGCCCGCAATACCACAGCTGAGCATTACCATCAAAGGCCTGATTTTTTTCCCGGACAATTCGAGTACAAAATAAATCGGATCATAAAATAACGGGACATCCTGATAGGTCGTAAGGTTTACAATTTCCTGATCGATTTGATTTAAATAGGGCGTTAATTTTTCTTGAAGGGACATTAATTTTTCTATCTTTCGGTTCGGATTTAACTATTTGTCAATTTATCTAAAACGTGCACAAACTTACCATTTAATTTGATTCAGATAAAAGCGCGTAAACAGCTTCTTTGCTTTCGGCATGGATAAGTTTTTGACGCATTTCTTCATTTTTTAAAAATCGTGAAATACTGGCCAAAGCCTGAATATGCGGCCCCGAAGTATCGCGCGGAGACATAACTAAAAAAATGAGCTGCGCATCCTTGCCGTCGAGCGAGTCAAAAGCAATCCCGGCGGGATGTACCCCGAAAGCTACAACCAACTTATCGACGGAATCGGTTTTGGCATGAGGAACGGCCAGTCCGTTTTCCATGCCGGTACTTAAATGATTTTCACGGGTTAAAATATCTTCCAGGGCTTGTGCTTTATTTGTAACAAAGCCCATCTTATCCAGCACGCTGAGTAATTCACCGATAACATCTTTTTTATTTGAGCTTCTCAAAGGTGTGACGATTACATCAGTAGTTAAAATATTTGATAATTTCATCGGTCCTCCATATCCGTTGGAATTTAGCCAATTGACTTTTGTATGTCAAAAGAATGATCTTTAAAAAAGAGCGGTCTCCGGCCTTATCTAAAAGACGGTTTATTTTAATTAACGTCAGTTCGACATAAGAAATGGGACTTAATTCTTCGAGGTTTTAAAAGAAAACGCCCCTTAATGTCATGCTGTAAGCATCTTTTCTTATGGTTTTCCAGAAAAAAGATTCTTTCAGAATGACATTTTCTAAAACTTTCTGTTACAT
>JAJRVW010000035.1 GCA_024277115.1 Calditrichota bacterium | reverse complement strand
CCGCTTTCTATTTCACCTATTACTTTCTGCTTGAAGGCTTCGCTATACCGATAGCTTATCGCTTGTGCTGACATGGGGGCTCCTTTGTTTTATATTTACAAGTTTACTAAATTCTGTAAATATAATCAGGACAAGACAATTTATTTATTCCCCGTAAATCAATTATCTTTAAATAATGGAGAACAGCTGGAAAAAGCATGGATAAAAGAATGTTTACATAAATAATAAAATTTGGGGTAATGTTCCTAAGTGTAATAAAAATCAAGAATAGTCCCAAAGCTGTTATTAAAATAGTGAAAATTTTTTTCATTTCGTATTTTACGGGAAAAAAGCGAATTGAAATCTTATAAGAAGAGACAGCCATTGTTAAGTATGCAAAAAAGGTTGCGCTTGCTGCGCCCATTAACCCATATACAGGGATAAAAATGTAGTTTAACATAATATTTAGCGCTGCTGCGGAAACAATAAAATAAGCAAAATATTTCGTTTGTTTTTTATAATGGAGAGAAAACCCGATTATATGATAGATTCCATAAAAAATAAAAGAAAATGAAATAATTGGAATGATATTATAGGCATCACCATATTCAGGATTAGAGGTAAGCATAAACACGATATCTTTCGAGAATAATGCTAATATTAAAGTAAACCAGGTTGAAATAAATATAAAATAAGAAAGAATTTTTTTAATAAATTTTTCTGGCTCAGGTTTTTTTATATTTTGCCAGGCAATGGCTGGCCATGCCAAGAGGAAAGATTGTATTAAAAAAATATTAATAATACCGGCAATTTTATAGACGAACGTATATTTACCAACAAACTCTACAGGCATAAAATACTCAATTAAAAAGCGGTCACTAAAAACAATAGCTGAACTGGCAATAGTGCTAAAAATTAAAGGGAAACCATATTTAATCATCTCAATAAATATGGCGGTCTCAATTTTAAAAGTAATTTGTTTTGCAAAATAAAACAGTAAGATACCTGTGATAAAAATCGAACTAACTATATTACTAATTAATATTCCTTCAATTCCAAAGTCTAAATAAACAACTAGGTAAATATTAAATCCAAGATTAAGTATAACTGATAGAACGGAGATTATAGAATAAAGAAGTGCTTTTTGATAGATTCTTACCAATGAAAAAAGAATGGAACGAATTATTTCCAGTCCAATTAGAATAAATACATAATTAAAAAGATGGCTATAAGCTTGACTGCCCACTAATAACTTTGCAATTGGTTCTTTTAAATAGAAACCAGCCTGAATAATAAAAACGGATAGTATAAGTGTCCATAAAAGTGTCGTAAAGATTATGGACCCTTTTTTTTCCTCATTTTCGTAAATGTTTAGCCACCTGAAAAGAGCACCCTTTAAGCCAAACCCAAAAAAGACAGCACTTATTTGAATTATTGCTTCTAATAAGGCAAATATGCCGTAATCAGAAATAGCAATTTTTTCAGTATATAATGGTAATAACACAAAGCCCACAATTCTATTAGATACTTTTCCAAGTCCGTAGATTGCTGATTGCTTTAATATAGTTATAACGGTTTGTAACATGTTTTTTACTTTAATATTAAACTTTTAATGAATCTGTTTTCACAAGATGATATAATGTAAAAACAAGCATGATTCCATTACACAATTATGAAAGTGATAAACGTGGTTTTAAACTTGTTTGAATATTTGAAACAATTCTATTCTCTTCTTAAGAAAAAGCAGACTGAATCTCCTTCGTTTTTTGCATTAAGCATCCGTGCTTTTTTTTCATAACTCTTTATTGTTTTATTATCAAAAGAAGATTTGTTAGGGTTTACATAATGGGAGTTTTTATCAAACATTGAAATTTTATTTTTGTATTGTTCGCTACCATAAAATTGTGAAGCCTTTGAGTCATCGATCATGTGTTCTACCCTAAAACCTGATTTTTCAGCTAATAATCTTATGCTTTTTCGGGTATGTAAGAACAGGTGCCGTGGTGCATCAAGTTGGACCCAGTGTTCCTTGTATTTGCGCCAGGCATACGAATCTACAACTGGTATTCTTATTAATAAAAACTTAGATGGGCGCAATAAATTATATAAAGTTTTTAAAACGGATAGTGGTTCAGGCATGTGTTCGAAAACATGATTTAACATGATAAAATCATATGCACCACTAAGGTCAGAAATATCTTTTTTTAGTATTTTGATCCCATTTTGATAGTGATAATCTTTCTCGATAAAAATATCGGAACCACATAAATTTGTAAACCCCTTTTTTGAAAGACTTATTAAACGTTTTCCAGATCCAGCGCCAACATCTAATATCTGGCTGGTCAACTTTAGTTTTGCATAACTTAGAATGTGGATAAAATCATAAGCCGTCTTACGGGAGAGGTTTTCTCCTAAAAAGTTGATTTTTGTACTAAGGTAAAGCTGAGATAGTTTTTTTTTGGCCCAAAAAATAAAGCTATTTTGGGTTATATTTTGAGGCGTATTAAAGGCTTTATAACCAACTTGCGGATAATATTTAGATAAATCTGTTGGAGGGTTTTTAATCTGCAAGCATCCACAGTTTGAGCACTCGAAATATTCAAAGGGGTCTTTTGTACCAAACATCATCTCGCGGATAGTATAAATAGCGTAATCGCCAATTTTATGACAAACCCTACACTCTATCATTTTTAGTTTCTCCATTTTATTAGTTTACCCATCATTAGACGTTTTAGTAAGAATAACATATCCAATAATAAATCATTCCCATATTTTAGAATCGATCCAATAAATAAGTTTATCCTTATCCGTACCCGTCTAAAAAAAGAAAAATTTGTAGTGATAGGGATGGTTAAGTATGCTATTGGAATCCTCCAGAATGGGAGCAAGCGTAGACGGTGTTTTGAAAAAAGGGTTGTATGATAGCGTTCCAACCTTTTTTCACGTCCAAACTCTGATCGATTTATCCGGCGATATCTCTTTTCATTTAAGCAAACCCTAAAATCTCCATATAAAGAAAGTTCACTAAGCCAAACAGCTCCAGACCCAATAATTTCGAGCTGTAACCTGGTTTTCTTTATGGCGCTAATTCTTATTAACCCGTATAGCGAATCTTGGCCTGCCCACAAAATTTGATTAACTCTGGCTATAATGCCTGAATTGCTTGTATCAACAAAACCAGTACTTTTAATAATATGCTCTATCTCGTCTTTAAATAAAAAGCTCGGAGAATAAGCATTGACAACCTGATGTGAGTTTTCAAGAATTTGAACCAAGGCTGCTAGTAGGTTCTCAGACCATAAATCATGGCCACCGGCGTAAATAAAGTATTCCCCTTTGGCAAAATGTATCAATGAATTCCAGTTTTGAAGAGCTCCCCGGTTTACCTCATGCCTTATATAAGTAATCCGTTTATCTTGTGCTGCATACTTTAATGCAATAATTTCAGGTTCCCCTCCAGGATTATTGTCAGCAATAATTATTTCATAGTCCTGAAAAGATTGTTTTAATATGGATAGAAGGGTTTCTTCCAAATAAACCTCTCCAAAATATATTGGAATACCGATTGAAACTTTTGGCTTTTTTTTCTGAACTGTCATATATATTAAAATAGATTATAATTCATAGTTATAGTTATTAAATAGAGGGGCCATTTTTTTTACAGACTTTTTCTCCTGATCGGTCCAGTTATCATATTGCGATTTATAAACTTTAGTTTGAGCATTTACCGGTTTCATAAAGTTTCTTCTCATTTTCTTCGAAATATTTGTTGTTCCACAAAAATAAATGAGCTCTTCCAGTTTATTGCTTTTTGTGAAAATATCTTCTGCTTTAACCTGAAAAACTCTGCTTTTGTCATCTGTATATTTTTTAAAATCCTCAATAAATAGATTGGTTTCGTTCCAAAGGGCTGCAATCTTTTCTGCTTGGGAAAGGCCTGGCCATTTTTCCTTTAAATGTTGGGGAATAATTCGTCCCATGTCAATGCTCGTGGCTCCAGAATACCAGTTTCTGTTTAGCCCGCTTCTAACAAAATTACCTGGGTGTCTCGTAATATGTACAAATTTAGATTTTGGAAATAACTCAGCAAGTGCATAACAATAAAACGTAAGGCGGTTGTTGGTTTCTATAAAAATACGGTTTCTTCTATAACTCTCCACGATCAATTCAATTCGCGCTATATCAATCATTGACTTTGTTGTTGCCGCTTTGGGGCTCTCATAAGCAAATTGTTGATGAAAGACCAGCTCCGGAAAGGCATGGTGATAAACATCTAACAGGGTACTGTTTTCTAAAATATTTGAGATATATTTTGTGCCACATCTTCCGGTAGAAAGAAAAAAGACCGGTGTAGATTTACTATATATCTCACTCAACAACTTTGGCGAATAGTGTAGCTTTTTCTTCCCGGATATTTGGTTTTTGACCTGTTCTTTAAAAAATGAAATATTTACATTTTTCCAGTTCTCAACACCTTTTTTTATATCTTTCAAACGCATAATAGTCACTTTAATTTTTTTGCACCAGCTTAAAATTTTGAGGTTTGTTTTCCATAAACACTTTTAAAACATTTTCGTAAAACCCGGTGATGCCCGGCAAAACGGACTCATCAAAATGGTTGTTGTGCCACAGAAGCACAAACAGCCCATGATATTTTTTACAGGTTTCGATCATCTCTTTTATCCCAGTCATTGCCTCATTAAATGTTAACCCCATATATTGAAAAAAAGTAACATCCATGGCATTTAGCGGTAGCTCCCATATTTCCATCATACAGTCGTTTTCAAGATCGTAAGGATGGAATGGCAGGCAATAGGAATTACGCCAGCCATAATGATCGGCAAAGCCCCAACTGCTGTCGTATTTAATACCTGCTTCCTCCAAGATTTGCAAGGTGGCCGGATATTTAAAACTAAGCCAGTGCTGGCGCGAAGCCAAAACAGGGTAGCCGGATAATTTCCCCACTTCTGCAAAATTATTCTTCATTACTTCTAAGTTCTCGCGTGAACCGTACGTGCCATGTAGGCCGATTTCATCACCGTGGGCGCGCAAGGTTTTTACTAATTGCTTGATTCGCTCCTCGTCAAAAGAATAGTAAGCGTCAACATGTTTTTTACCCTGTGGCAGAAAAAACCAGGTGGAACTAAATCCGAGTTTTTCTTCCAAAGATTTCATCCAATCAAAATTCCAAAAAGGGTTTTGTCCTGATTTATATTTTCTTAGCGCTTCAAAAAAATAACCCCAGTGTTTTCTAAAACCGCTGTTTCGGATCATTTTTAAACGACGCTTAATTTCGGTAAAAGTCCACTTGTCAACGCGGTCCACATCGTGTGTTAAAAAAAAGGCAAAATCATTTTCAGGCCACAGCGCCTCTTCTTTAAAAGCAATTCCATGGCGGGCGCAAAATGCGGCAATGCCGGCTTTTATGATTTCAAAATAGACATTCACAAGCGGGTTTGTTGCAATCCCCAGCTCATTTTGGATACTTTCACCGTAAGTAAACCGGCCCAGGTGATCGTCCTTAAAAGGGATAAATTCCTGATACCCCGAAAGCAGGTAAAAAGCAGATTTCAACAGGTCATGTTCAAAAACAAGGTTGCCCGCATCATCAAAAAAATAAAAATCCTTTGCCTCGGAAAGCGGAAAAAGAACGGGCGTGCCACCCACAAAAAATGATTTATTTATGGGGCTGTCAGAAAGCGGAAAATAGATTCCGGCCGTTTCTTTTTTTTGTAAGGTTTCCCCAAAATTCATCCGGCTTTTTAAACCGGCCACCTCAAAATGCTGACCAAGATGAAAAAGGATATAATTGATTTTATTTTGGTTTAGCCGCTCTTTCATTTTCCTGCCAAATTAGAATAAGCGTCCAACATTTCCTGTACGGTTTGGTCCCAAAATATTTTTTGTGAGGCCATCAGTTGCGCCCCTTTTTCTGCTATCGATTTTGAAACAACCGAATAATTGGCTGCTAAATTAATAACACAATCGGCAAACTCGTTTTCATCATCGGAGTTAATGGCAAACCCGATTTCATTATCCACTACAAAGTCGTGCATCATTTTGGCCTCGCTGGTGATGATCGGTTTTTGCATGGCCAGGTATTGGTAAATTTTAGTGGCGATTGTTTTATTGATTTCATCGCGGGTAGCGTGCGGTGTAAACACACATACTTTGGATGCGGCAATATATGAAGGCAGTTGCTCAACCTCGAGCCAGCCGATAAATTCCACAAGATGGCTTACGTTTTTTTCTTTGGCGATTTCGAGGGCGTTAAAGCCTTTTGTAAAGCGGCCTGCCAGTACAAGTTTTATATTTGGGACTTCCTTTTCAATTTTCTCCAGGGCCTCGATCACTACATCAAGCCCACGTAAAATATCCATGGCGCCGGCATAAAAAATCACAAACTCGTTTTTATATTTTTCAACGATAGCCGGTTCCACATTTTCCTTTTTAAAGATGGTGCGGGTCGGCGTGTTGGGCACGGTCAACACTTTTGCCGGATCGATACCAACCTCGTTTTTATAGCAGGCATTCAACGGGTCTGTCACCGTAACGACCAGATCGGCCTTTTGCAGGTTTTCCTTTTCATACTTTTTCCAGTTGCTCATAGCCTTGATAATTTTGCCCAAAAACGAGTTGTAATGCGCGGTGTTCACAATCCAGTCGCTCCAGTATTCATGCTGGTCACACACCACTTTACAATTATGTTTTTGCGCCTGTTTGTGAACAATGTCGGTCATGGGCAAATCGTGAATGTGGATTATATCCAGATTGTTTTCCCGGACAAAACGCTCGATATGTTTTTTCCAGATTAATCTGTAAAATGGAAAAGCGAGATAAGTCGGGCTAAGTTTTTTGTACAGGGTTCGGCTTATCTTAAACCGGGTAATTTGGATGCCCTTATAATTTTCCTTCAGTGGCCGGTCTTGCCAGGTAAAACATAAAAGGTGCACATTATATCCAGCCTCAATCAGGCTCAACGCTTCTTTCTCGGGCCGGTCGTCCGGCGGGAAATCCCGTTCAAGGACCATCCCCACATTTATATTATTTTTCATTTTCAATTTTTCCAAAAATAATCAACCGTGGTTCGGCATTAAAATTTTGTTCAAGTTTTTCGTATTCGCCCGGATCGAGGACCAAAATATTTATTTTGCGTTCGATCAGCTTTTCCGTTTTCTTGTGGACGCGGTCCAGCTCTTTAGAGTTTATGTTTTCTCCGACAAGGATCAGGTCAATCAACCCGCTGTCCTTGCCGATGGCATAATCGCCGCGAATAAAAGCCAGTTTCATGGAACCCAATTTGTTAATAATATCGCTGACCACTTTGTCAATCCCGGTCGATTTTAGCACAATGCTGCGGATTTCTTCAAACAGGGGATGCGTGGTGTTGGCGTTATAAATTTTATTGCGCCCCTCACTTTTGGATTTAAGGATTTGCGCTTCTGTAAGTTTGTTTAGCTCCACCCGGATGCTGTTTGTCGATTCGCCAAACTCTGTGGCCAATTGCCGCAAATAGCCACTTGTTTTGGGGTTTAAGAAAAATTTTAAAAGCAGGCGGATACGTGTCCGTGATGTAATTAAGGAATTTAACATTTCTTTATCGAGTAATTATTTTACTCAAAATAAGAAAGAAAAATTGCGATGTCAAAAAATAATACTTCTGTGATATACACGAAAAGAATTAGGTTGTATACTATCCGCTTAATAAAACAATATTGAAAGTAGCTCAACTTTATTGTAAAGTAATCAAAAAAATAAATTAAGAGGAGATAAGATATGTTGCTCAAATTTCTTATTGCGCCGTTATTGATGTTTTCATTTTTATATGGTGGAACTGATCTAAAGCCGGGCGATGTTGCACCCGGGTTTGAATTAAAAGACGGCCACGGCAAAACCCACAAACTCTCGGATTATACAGGCAAGGTGGTCGCCCTTTATTTTTATCCCAAAGACGAAGGCCCGGCGTGTACAACCCAAGCTTGCAATTTGCGTGATAATTATACAGCCTTGGTCGATTCGGGAATTGTAGTGCTTGGCGTTAGTTATGACGATTCTGTCTCGCATAAGGCATTTAGTGAAAAGTACGACCTTCCTTTTCCGCTTCTTGCCGATACGGATAAAGAGGTAACTGAGGCTTACGGTGCAAAAAGTTTTATAACCGGCTTGTTTGTTTCGGACAGGATTACGTTTTTAATCGGTAAAGACGGCAAAATTATGCATGTCTTTGATGATGTGGAAATTGAAAACCATGCCCAACAAATTTTGGCCATCGTGAGAAAAGAAAATAATTAAAAAGGGTAAAAACATGTTTCTTAAATTAATAACAATAACAGTTGTAATGATTTCATTTTTATACGGGGGGACTACTTTGAAACCAGGTGATGAAGCGCCGGCATTTGAACTAAAAGACGGCCAGGGAAAAACACATAAACTTTCGGATTATAAAGGCAAGGTCGTCGCGCTCTACTTTTACCCAAAAGATGATACGCCAGGCTGCACGGCCCAGGCTTGTAACCTGCGAGATAATTATTCGCTGTTGCAAGACTCCGGAATTGTGGTGCTTGGGGTAAGCTATGATGATTCAACTTCGCACCAGGAATTCAGTAAAAAATATGACCTCCCTTTTCCATTGCTTTCGGACACAAAAAAAGAGGTAGCCGCAGCGTATGGCGCCAAAGGTACGCTTACCGGATTTTTTGTCTCGGAACGTAAAACATTTTTAATCGGTAAAGATGGTAAAATTATGCATGTTTTCGATGATGTGGAAACAGGAAACCACACGGCGCAGATTATGGCGGTTTTGAAAGAAGAAAAATAGTTCAAAAGGGGATGCCATTGCTCGAAGCGACGACATCCTTACTTCAAATAAAAAATTGAATATCCGTAAAACAGGCCCGCCGGGTTTTTAAAATCTGGAGGGTCTGTAAAACAAACTCAAATTCCTGATTTTAAACCTAAATAACCATCCGTTTTATTGGATATTTTGCAATGCCAAAACCTGAATCAATCCAGCAAGAAATTATTTCTTAT
Organism: Calditrichota bacterium; assembly: GCA_024277115.1. Lineage (GTDB taxonomy): Bacteria > Calditrichota > Calditrichia > Calditrichales > J004 > JABFGF01. Next base: position 36,950 of record JAJRVW010000035.1, on the reverse strand, counting down.
TGCTCGGCCAAAGATGATGCTGTTGTAGATTTTCCTTTTGGTGATGATGTGATGGTTTTTAAAGTTAAAAATAAAATGTTTGCCCTTATTGGCCTTAAAGAACGCGTTGGAATAAATTTGAAATGTGATCCGGTTTATGCCTGGGCGCTGCGTAAAAAATATGAGGCCGTGGTTCCCGGCTACCACATGAACAAAAAACATTGGAATACAATTTATTTTGATGGTACAATTCCCAAAACACTTTTATTTGAATGGATTGATGACTCCTACGATTTAGTTTTGAAAAGGAAAAAATGAAATTTCTATTAATCGGCATCGTCATTTTTTTTGTTATCTCTTGCGATCATGGCATTAAACCGCCTGATCTCCCCGAGCAGAAAACGGCAATCAGTGGTACAATCTTTTATACAAACTGGCCCGTGGCAGATAGCCTTCAAAACTTAAAATTGGTTATTTTTAAAATTTTTCCACCCGCTGATATTGTGTCTGAGGTGATTGCTGGAAACGCGATTGCTTATCCTGAAAACCTCACTGAAAATCTACCATATAATCAAGACTCCACAATTTATGAAATGGAGCTTGAGCCCGGGGATTATGCGTACGTTGTTATTGCCCAGCAGTTTGGGGCAGATGTTTTTAACGATTGGCGGGCGGTTGGCCAGTATGATACAACCCTTGCGGATTCACTGCCAAGTTCCCTAACCGTTGTTCAGGATTCTGTTTTAAAAAATATTGATATTTATGTAGATTTTAAAAACCTGCCCATTCAACCCTTTTAGGCCAATGAAAAATTATCCGTCCCGTCATTCCGAAATAGGTTCGCTATCTTGTGCAGATGTAGCAAACCCCTCCTGTCATCCTGAACTTGTTTCAGGATCCCCTGACAAAAACAAAAAAATATGGCAGTTATGCACACCTTATTTTCTCTCATGCTTCATCCTGATTTTAACCTTGGCCCTCCTGCCACTCTCCGCGCAAACAAATACCATAAGCGGCAAAATTGTTGATGGCCAAAATGAGCCAATCCCTGCTGCAAATGTTTTTATTGAAGGGACCTTGCTTGGCGCGGCAAGCGATGACGAGGGCATTTTTGTAATTACCCGAGTCCCCGATAAAAATTTTACACTGATAATCTCGGTGATCGGTTTTACCGAAAAAAAGATTGAAATCCAACCCGGCGCCTCACATAAATTAGGAACGGTCAAATTAAAATCTTCACCGCTTCCCACGCAACCCATTATAACCACGGCCAGCAAATACGAACAAAACGTGCGGGATATCCCCGTAAGTATCGCCAATGTTTCCGCGGAGGAGATTAACGACCGTAACGCCATAACCATTGCCGATGCGCTCAAATATACATCCGGCATAAACCTGAATGACGACCAGATAAATATTCGTGGTTCCAGCGGATACAGTCGCGGGGTTGGCAGCCGTGTACTGATGCTTGTGGATGGTGTGCCTTATGTTACCGGCGATACACAAGGCCTGGTTTTTGAAGCTTTGGCCGTTAACGAGATTGCCGATATTGAAATTATAAAAGGCTCGGGTTCCGCTTTGTATGGTTCCAGCGCATTGGGCGGAGTCATCAATATTTTAACCAAACCGATTACGCAGCAGGCACACTATAACCTTAAAGTTTATGGTGGATTATATTCCGAACCATTTTATAAAAAGTGGAAATGGACCGACAAAACCCAAACTTTAAATGGCATCAAGGCCAATTTTTCACAGAAATTTGATAAGCTTGGATTTCGCATTGGTGTTGCGCGCGATCAGGATGACAGCTATAAGCAGAATAATTGGAAAGAGCGCATCAATGTGGGTGGTAAAATCCAGTATGACCTTTCGCCTCAGGAACGGTTGACTTTCTCCGGGAATTTTATGGACCAGAAGCGGGGCAGTTTTCTTTACTGGAAAGATTTGCAAAATGCGCTTTCCATCCCGGATGACCAGCGAAATGACAATGTACATGCCGTCCGCACTTATCTCAGAAGTGAATACCAAAAGGTGGTTTCCAAAGATAATTTTTATCGCGCTAATATTTTGTGGTTTCATAATTATTTTGATGATAAAGTGGGCGGGGCAAAACATAATTCCACATCGGAGTTTGTTTATGGCGAGTTTCAATACAATCAAAAATGGGGCCGGCATTTTATTACAATGGGCCTCAACCCGACCATCAGCACGGTGACATCCAATTTATTCGGCTCACGCGTGGGTGTTGGCGCTGCGCTGTTTGTACAGGATGAAACCAAATGGTCCGATGAATGGATCACCACAACCGGTTTGCGCTACGACTATTCAGATATTGATGCCATTGGTGTGGACCAGCGCGTGAATCCAAAATTTGGTTTGGTTTGGAAAGGCCTTCCCGGCGGTGCTGTCCGTTTTTCTACTGGGACAGGTTTCCGGGCGCCTTCCATGGCCGAGGCTTTTACCTCCACATCGGCAGGGGGCATTATAATTATCCCGAATAAAGATTTAAACCCCGAGCGCAGCATTTCGGCAGAGATTGGTTGGAACCAGGTTTTTAGTGAATACTTCGCGGGGGATGTTGCTGTTTTCTATAATTATTATTGGGATTTGATTGAAGGTGGTTTTATTCCCAGTGGGCAAATCCAATTTAAAAATGTAACCGAGGCGCGTATAAGAGGTTTTGAGCTGAACCTTTTTGGCCAATTGTTTTCCAGGTTTTTATTTTACCGTGTTGGCTACACTTATACGGACACACGCGATATAAAACTTGGTGACTTTTTAACTTATCGCCCACGGCAAATATTGTATGGTTCGCTAAATAGTAAATGGCGTTTTTTAGGTTTTGGCGCGGATTACCGTTTTTTGCAAAAATATGACCGGATTGATGACACTTTTGCCCTGATCATCGCGGATGCCAAAGAAAGGGTTGATGCCCATGTGGTGGATTTGAGGCTATCGGCTACCTTTAAGTTTAGTGGCGTGCCTTTAAAAACAACGATCCAGGCAAACAATATTTTCCAGTATAATTATATCGACCTGGTTGGTTCCATCGCGCCCATCCGCCAATTTGTTTTAACCTTGGAAACCAGTTTTTAGCTTGGACTAATTCAACTGTGTCGATTTGCATTAACACAGCCAGTACATTCTACGCTGTAAAGAAAGTTTTTTATGTTAGACTATCTCATCATCGGGCAGGGTATAGCCGGCTCACTCCTTGCGTATAACCTGATCCAAAAAGGGCAACATGTTTGCATTATAGATGATGCCAACCCCAATTCTTCATCACGGGTTGCCGGTGGTTTGATTAACCCCATCACCGGAAAACGGCTGCAAAAAACCTGGCTGGCCGACCGGCTTTTCCCATTTGCCCATAATTATTATACTACGCTTGAAAAAGACTTGGGCACATCTTTTTTTCATCCCAAGCCAGTAGTGCGTATCTTTGCCGATGCACGCCAGGCCAATGATTGGAGCGCTAAGTGTGCCGATGATGAGCTGCAAGCCTATTTAAATTCTGAATATAAATTTCCGCATGTACCATCCTTTAATATTCCAAGCGGTTATACGGTTTTTAAGCAAGGCGCGGTTTTAGATTGTGCCACAATGCTGGAGTCTTTCTCCGATTATTTTAGTTCCCGGGGTTGCCTGATCAAAAAAGAGGTTGATTACAGCGGCCTGAAAACAGATGGTCCTGTTTCCTTTGAAAGTGTTGCGGCTAATAATATAATCTTTTGTGAAGGGTGGAAAGGGAAGCATAATCCCTGGTTTGGCTGGTTGCCTTTTGTTCCCAGTAAAGGCGATGTACTGACCCTGCGAATAAAAAATTTAAACATGAAAGAAATTGTAAGCCGTGGCATTTTTATCCGCCCGCTTTATGATGATCTTTACCGGGTCGGTTCGACCTATATTTGGGACGACCAGACAGAAAGCCCCACACAAAAAGGTTTTGATGAACTTTATGGAAAATTGCAGGCGTTGCTAAAAACGCCTTTCGAGGTTGTTGAACATAAGGTTGGCATCTGCCCGACTGTTCGTGACAGAAGGCCGTTTCTTGGCCGGCATCCGGAATTTAAAAATATGCTTATCTTTAACGGGCTTGGTACAAAAGGGGGTTTATTGGCGCCTTGGTTTACCAGCCATTTATGCGATTCGCTTACAGGGGCCGGCACGCTATTGCCTGAAGTGAATATTGAACGGTTTGCGGAAAAATTTTATGGGAGATAAAATATTTACAATTTTTTTAAGCAATCTTTATTCCAGTGCATAATATTTCCTTCACTAAAGGATCATCTGTGGTAAAATCTTTGGGGTTGAATGGTAAGATTTCCAGGTCTAAACTCACAGAAATTGTAATACGGCGAATTTTATTTTTATCTTTAAAACGGGTAAAACAAGAACGGGACACGAGACTTTTGTAGTATTAAATCCACTGCAGAATTCATCAGGGCTTGCCCCGGGGTAGTTTATTGTTTTATATCGAACTCACGTTAAAATATATCTTTATCCTATAAATCACGCCTTTTAAAATGATAAACCGCCCAGCTTAAAAATACAACGGCAATTAGCGTCAGTAACGGAACTCCAATAAAAAATGCATATTTACCAGTAGCGATATTTACCGGCTGGTACCAGTTAAACAAACTGTATGGTTTTAAAAAAGAAACTTTTGGCCATAACCGGACAAGTGCGTCAAAAACGAATAGAAATAAAATAATCCCGATACTCCAGGCCATGGCGCTGCCACGTTCCGAATGGAGTGTGGATATAAATGTGACCAACGCGCTAATCGCCGCGAAAAAAAGCAAACCGACCGCAATAATTTTTATAAGTAAAACAGGCTGAATATCTTCGGGGATGCCCATTATTTCCCGTCCTATCAGGCTGCCGCTGATCATGGAAACAAAAATCATAAAAAGAATGGTGAGGATAAAACCATAAGTTGAAACAACAAGGCGTTCGCGCGGGATTAAACGGATGGCCAGCAACTCGATGGAACGGCCTTCAATTTCGCCGGTGATGTAGCGGCTGGCAATGGAAATGGATACAAAGCTAAGCATAAATAATATGGCCGGGTGTGTGTAACCAAAAGCAATAAACTGGCTGCCCATAATGTTCTCGCCCATAAAGCCCATCATTTGTTTGATCATCGGTGGCATCAGTTTAAAATAACTTTCTGCAAACTGGCGGATGGTTGAAGTGGCCAGGATGACGGTGTATAAGAATTCAATTAAAAACCCAAAAAGCATCAAGAGAAAAATAATTTTTTTCTGGTTCATAAACATGCGGCTAAATTGCTGTTTCGAAATGGGCGGGGAAAACATCTTCATTAAGTTTGCCTGTATAATGGATTTGTAAAATGAAAAAATAGTTGTCATTTTGTAAAAATCTTTTCTGTGGGATCAAAATGCCACAAGTAAAAAGATTCCTGTATAATGACAAACAGCGCTTACAAGGTTAAAATTTTATTCTGAATAATACTTCATAAAAAAGCTTTCCAATGAAGATTCGGGTATTTCCAAATCGTGCACCGGATATTTTTTTAAGATGCGCATCACGGGTTCCAGGGGGCCGGTAATTTTTAATTCAATGCTTTTTTTGTCTGATTTTATTACGGAGAATGTTTGGCCGTTAAAGTCTTTTGTATCGATCTGATCTTTAAAAAAAACTTTGATGGTGCGTGGCAGCTTGCCTTTTAAATCCTCTATTTTGTCTTGCACCAGCAATGTACCATCTTTTATTATACCAATGTGGTCGCACACTTTTTCCACCTCAGGCAGGTTATGCGAAGAGAATAAAACCGTTTTACCTCGTGCCTGAAACGCTTTTAAATAATCATACAAAATTTGTTGGATAAGCGGATCGAGGCGCTCAGAAGGTTCGTCTAAAATCAACAAATCCGGATCGTGTTGCATGGCCTGGATCAGCAACAGTTTTTGTTTCATGCCCTGTGAATAATAGCGTGTTTTTTTATTCAGGTCCGCTTGTCCCAACTTAAAATCACTTGTTAATTGGGAGCGTAACACTGGCTCACTGGGGAGAAAGCTTTGAAAATAATCGAGGGTTTGCAGGCCGGTCATTTCTTCGTATAATTTTATCTCGCCAGGCACAACGCCAATTTTTGGGGCAACTTTTGTAAATGATTTTGGTATGCTTTCGTTCAGCATCTCAATTTGGCCGCCATCAGCTTTTAATAGGTTTAGCAACATGCGGATTGTGGTTGTTTTACCGGAACCATTTGCCCCGAGATAGCCGTAAATTGAGCCCTCGGGCACTTGTAGGTTTACGGCGTTTACCGCTTTAAAATCACCAAAGGATTTTATTAGGTTTTTTGTTTGTATGGAAAAATTCATCCTGCAAAATACGCCATTAATACAAAAGGGTTCAAATGATTTTTATAATTTCTTATAGGTGTTAACAAACAAGATGAGCCTAGAGTTGAAAAATAATATTACTTTTTTTATGTTCGTGTGTTTTTAAACCAATTGATAGTAAAATATCAAAAATGCCGAACCCAGAGAAAATGTGAGCGGAGTTTCTCTTTAAGAAAACATCCCCGGTTATCTATATTTGATATCCCGGAAATATTTTTTTATTTGTTCACGTTTATGAGTTATATAAAAAAAATAATCAGGAGTATTTTATGTCAATTAAATTAACTTACTTATGCTGTGTTTTATTTTCTCTTTTTCTACTCGCATCATCGTCATTTGCGCAAACGTCCAAGGCCTACGCTGGCTCAGATAGGCGGATTGATGTAATCGATATTGACAGTATGGTGGTGATCAAAACCATTACCGGGGCCAATGCCTATCGTATGGTTTTAACACCCGATGGAAAAAAACTTTATGCCACGGACCATAATCGTGAAGTACATATAATCGATACGGAAACCGATTCTCTGATAAAAGCATTTGACCCGTCTCAAAATGGGATTAATACGAGTGAGTTGGAGGGTATTGCCATTAGTCCGGATGGAAAGCGGGTTTATGTAAGCGATGAATCATCAGACAACTTGTTTGTAATTGATACAGAAACAGACAGTGTGGTTGCCGCCGTTGCGTTGGACTTAGACGAAGCGGAAGATATGATCGTCAGCCCGGACGGAAAGTGGCTTTATTTAAATGATAATAGCGATGTGGTAAAGATTAGCACAGATAGTTTAAAAATTGTTGCTACAACAAATGTTTCAAACGATGGCCATGGAATCACCCTTAATAAGGATGGTTCAAAAATATATGCCGAAGGACGGGATGGGGCGATAAGGGGTGTTGTGGTTATCAATGCCGATAGTATGGTGATTGATACAGCGTTAACAGCCAGTGGTTATCATTTGGAATGCAGCATTGACGGCAGTAGAATTTTTGGTGTAAATGAATCAAGAAGGTTGTCTGTTATTGATGCGCTTGCCGATACAGTTTTATATGAGATAAATTTTGATCAGGGCGGCATTCGCGGTATCGCTGAAACAGTTGATCAGAAATATATCTTGTTGGCTTCCTCTTCCGGCTTGATAAAGGTTGACGCGCAGACAGATAGCATTCTTGTCACAAATGTTGGCAACGGATATAGAACGGTTGTCGTTAAAGCGCCGGTTATTTCGTCTATTGGGGCACCGGAACCAAACACGGTTTTACAATCTTTTAAACTTAAGCAAAATTATCCCAACCCCTTTAATCCAAGCACAGTAATAAGTTATGAATTGCAAACTTCAGGAAAAGTAAACCTCGTTGTTTTTGATATGCTTGGCAGGGAAGTGAAAACACTCGTAAACAAATCGCAACAGGCCGGAAAATATAACGTGGTTTTTGACGCAGGCAACCTGGCAAGCGGTATCTATTACTATAAACTGATAACAGGTAAAAAGTTAGAACAAACGAAAAAGATGCTATTGGTGAGGTAAAAAGATTTCTCCTTTTAACGGGTTGTATACCTACCCGTTGCGATTATAAAACTAAGAATTAAATAAGCCTTGGGAAAATCCAGGCAAACTCTTTCTATAAAGGCCATGCAAATAGCATGGCCTTTTCTGCTTTTAACTCTTACTTTCTGTTTTGATGTTCATTCCCGTATTTATCGTTTCTCACCAAAATAGCTCTTGTTATATTTTGTCAAACACCCTTGACTTTGTTACAATTATTATTAGTAAGGTTTAGTTAACTCTCTGTTTTTCATGATGTTATCATGCTGTTGGCAATAATTCTGTAAAATGATAAAAATAAAGAAGATTACATTTCTATATTAGCTAAAATTCTCCGAGAATATTTAAAAATATATTTAAATCAGAACAAAATTTTTATTAAATTCACAAATTATTTCGATAACGTTGGTTTTGTAATTTTTTGATAATTTTAAAGAAACTTAAAAAGGAGCTTCCACAATGGTTTTTAATCTCGATATGATTAAAAAAGTGTATGCGAGCTACCCCGAACGGGTAGAAGCTGCACGAAAAATTTTAAACCGGCCACTTACTTTTACAGAAAAGATTTTGTATACCCACCTCTATAATGGCGCGGCGGACAAGAGTTATGGCCGTGGCGAAGATTATGTGGATTTTGGCCCGGACAGAACCTGTATGCAGGATGCCACAGCCCAGATGGTTTTATTACAGTTTATGCATTCCGGTAAAAAATCGGCGGCCGTTCCATCATCCATCCATGCCGATCACTTAATTGAGGCGGAAGTTGGCGCAAAAAAAGATTTGGAATACGCCAATAAATTTAACAAAGAAGTTTACGCGTTCATGGCTTCCGGGGCCAGTAAATACGGTATCGATTTTTGGAAAGCCGGCGCAGGGATTATACACCAGGTTGTTTTGGAAAATTATGCCTTCCCCGGTGGTTTAATGATCGGGTCGGATTCACACACAGTAAATGCGGGTGGTTTGGGCATGGTTGCCATTGGAGTTGGTGGCGCGGATGTCGTGGATGTAATCACCGATAGCCCCTGGGAACTTAAAATGCCAAAACTTATCGGCATCAAGTTGACCGGTAAGTTGAGCGGCTGGACGGCCCCCAAAGATGTAATCCTGAAAGTAGCCGGATTATTAACGGCAAAAGGCGGAACAAGCTATATCGTTGAATATTTTGGCGAAGGCGCAACATCCATGTCTTGTACCGGGAAGGGCACAATCTGTAATATGGGTGCTGAAATTGGCGCAACGACTTCTACATTTGGTTATGATAAATCGATGGCCACATATTTAAAGGGAACAGGCCGCGCAGAAGTAGCAGAGTTGGCCGATGGTATTGCCGAACACTTGACAGGTGATGCGGAAGTTTACGCTGATCCCGAAAAATATTTTGACAAAGTGGTGGAAATAAATCTTTCTGAGCTTGAGCCACATATAAACGGCCCCTTTACTCCAGACTTGGCTACGCCCCTTTCGCAATTTGCCAAAGCCGTTAAAGAGAATAATTGGCCCGAAACACTTGAGGTGGGCCTGATAGGCTCCTGCACTAACTCTTCTTACGAAGATATTTCCCGTGCGGCTTCTGTGGCCCGCCAGGCGGTAGAAAAAAACCTTAAAGTTAAGGCGGAATTCACTATCACGCCTGGTTCGGAGCAGGTGCGTTACACAACCGAACGTGATGGCTTTTTGGGTGATTTTGATAAAATTGGCGGCATGGTTTTGGCCAATGCCTGCGGTCCGTGTATCGGCCAATGGAAACGACATGGAGCGGAAAAGAAAGAAAAAAACTCAATCATTACTTCTTTTAACAGGAACTTTTCAAAACGTAATGACGGTAATCCCAATACACACAGCTTTGTCGCTTCACCGGAACTTGTAACAGCTCTGACTATTGCCGGTGATATGACTTTTAACCCTATAACCGATACTTTGACCAACGAAAATGGCGAACAGGTTAAGCTGAACGAACCGACCGGGCTGGAAATGCCGCCTAAAGGGTTTGCTGTAGAAGATGCCGGTCACCAAGCGCCAGCAGAAGACGGAAGTAAAGTGGAAGTCATTATTCCCCCGGATTCCAAACGCCTGCAACTTTTTGTACCTTTTGATGAGTGGGACGGCCAAAATATTTCCGGCATGAAGCTTCTCGTAAAAGCCAAAGGCAAATGTACCACGGACCATATTTCCCCGGCGGGGCATTGGTTGTTTTACCGTGGCCACTTGGAAAACCTTTCGGCCAACACCTTAACCGGCGCTGTAAACGCGTTTAACGACGAAACGGATAAAGTCAAAAACCAGATTAGCGGTGAGTACGGCTCTGTGCCTGTCGTGCAGCGTGCATACCAGGCAGCAGGCATCCCGACGATCGTTGTTGGCGATGAGAATTATGGCGAGGGTTCGTCACGCGAGCATGCGGCCATGCAGCCACGATATCTGGGTGTTAAGGTTGTAATGACACGTTCCTTTGCACGTATCCACGAAACCAACCTTAAAAAGCAAGGTATGATTGCCTGCACTTTTGCCGATCCGGCGGATTATGACAAAATCCAGGAAGATGATACATTTGATCTGGTTGATCTAACGGAATTTGCACCGGGCAAGCCTTTGACTTTTGTTGTACGCCATGCCGATGGCAGCGAAGATACAATCAAAGCCAACCATACTTATAACGATGCACAGGTTGAGTGGTTTAAAGCCGGTTCCGCACTGAACCTTATCCGCAAGCTAAACCAGGGATAGACTATTAATCGATGGGAAAGTAGCACTGTCAGTAAAGCTGTCATTTTGTAAGAATCCTTTTCCGGTAGGGTAGCGAAATGGACCCAAAGGTTATAAAGGTTCCTACGGAAAGACATGGTGTGTATCAGACTCTGAACTTTCTTTAAGGCGGGCAATGTCCCGCCTTTTTTTTGTTTAATCCTCTATTATTTTCCTGGACCAAAATACGGTCCATCGTAAATTGGTCCGGACCAATTTACGATGTCGCTTAAAATGGTCCTTGTATTTCCTGCATTTTCTTTGTACCTTTCTCCCAATAAAATCACGGAAAATTATAAGAAAATGATACCAAGAATATATGATACGCTCCTAAACGACCATTTTATCCAAAACCGGCAGATGGCTTTTCTTGCCGGGCCAAGGCAAGTTGGAAAAACAACAACTTCCCAAGCCGGGGATAATGAACAACGCTACCTGAATTGGGATAATCAGGCAGACCGTTTGGCAATTATAAAAGGCCCGGATGCTATTGCGGAAAAGCTTGGTTTAAATGAACTTGGGAAAAGGAATAAAGCATTGGTTTTTGATGAGTTGCATAAATATTCAAAGTGGAAAATTTTTTTAAAAGGCTTTTTCGATTTATATGGGAAAAACTTACAAATTACAGTGACGGGAAGTGCCCGTTTAAATGTCTATAAACATGGTGGGGACAGTTTAATGGGGCGCTATTTTCTTTATCGGATGCACCCATTATCTGTTGCAGAAATTATAAGCCCGGAAATAATTGAGAGGGAAATAAGGCCACCAAGGAAAATTGAAAACGATCTAATAAAACAACTTTTGCAGTTTGGGGGTTTTCCTGAGCCGTACATAAGAGCAGATACGCGTTTTTATAATCGGTGGAAAAACTTAAGATTGGAATTATTGTTTAATGAAGATCTACGTGACTTATCCAATATTCAGGAAATTAGCCAGCTTAAGGTTCTCGCAGAAATCCTAAAACAACAAGCGGGCCAGCTTACAAACTATTCAAGTTTTTCCAATAGCATTAATGTTTCCGTTGATACAATACGCCGCTGGTTAAGTACATTGGAATATATTTATTACAGCTTTTCAGTCCGGCCGTGGTTTAACAATGTGCCAAAATCATTAAGGAAACAACCCAAAATTTATTTGTGGGATTGGAGTATGGTTCCGGATAAGGGTGCACGTAATGAAAACTTTATTGCTTCCCACCTTTTAAAAGCAGTTCATTTTTGGACAGATGGAGGGTTTGGCGACTATGGTTTGTTTTACCTGCGGGATAAAAACAAACGGGAAGTAGATTTTCTTATTACAAAAAATGATCGGCCATGGATTCTTGTGGAAGTGAAAACATCGGCCTCAAATAGGTTATCCCCGCATTTAAAATATTATAGCCAGCTATTAAAGGTAAAGCATAGTTTTCAGGTAAGTATGGAAGCGCCGTATGTCAATCAAGATTGCTTTGATGAAGATACCCCGGTTATTGTTCCCGCTTCCACACTCCTTTCTCAATTGATTTGATTTTTTGGCCGATGTAGTGTGCAAGCTAAAACACAAGAGGCTTGATCAAAAACACACATCGCACATCTATGGCCATCGGACAGTCAACTACCCCCGACATTAAGCCATAAAAAATGTATAAACCAATTGTGGATGAGTATTCAATGCTATTTTATTCTTCCGGTTTTTCCCATCCTTGGCCTGTTTTATCAATCCATGTGCAAAAAATAAAAATCAATCCGAGGTTTTTATACGTACCATCAAGGCATTGGAAACAGCACGCTCGCCATTTAAATCTGAAGGTGAGTTTACTACCTTGCCTTTCACCACCATCGTTGTGGAGCCGCCGCCATCCAGGTTGAGGGCTTCATAAGCGCCAAATTGGATCATCAAATCAGCGAGGCCGGGTAAGGTGAGGCCAATACTTTTGGCCTGCCTGCCATCAACGGTGACCATGTACAGTTTGGTTTTTTGTTTGTTGAAACCAATCGCCGTGCGCGGGTGACGGCTTAACGCAAAATAATCACGCTTATGGCCGAGCTTATCATAACTTGTCAGTGCAATATTTATCCCGTTTTTTACAAGCCGGCTAAAACCGCCCACCAAATCATCCAGCATTTTGGGCATGTTTTTTAAACCGATAAAAATTTGAATGGTATCACCCACAGCGAGGTTTTTATTTATAAAATTAGCGCCGGAATTATGCCCGCTTAAAATAAAATTATTTCTATTAATGCGCATATTGCCTGTGTGTGATTGTTTTTTCACAACCACGACACTAAGCGTATCATTTACGGAAATACCCGTTAAGGGCTTTAGCGCTACCTCGGAGCCCCATTGATTTGTATGTGTGCCCTTTCCCATAAATTTATTATACAGGATAAGTTCATCCGTGGCGCGGGTTTTATTTATTCCATTTAATTTTATTGTTTGGCCCTTATGGTATAAATTGGCCTCAAGGTCAATTATATTGATGGATGGCCGGTTCGTTTTATCAAATCCGATAGTAAAAAAATGTTTATTGGGCATACTTACAAAATAGCCGTCCACGATTAGCGCATTGGTCGAAAAGCCGCCCTTTTCATAAAAATCGGCATTGATGGCGGCGATTATATTTTGCGATTGTTTATTTTTTTCGGCAAACATACGGCTTACCTGTTGGTTGCCTGCAACGGAATCAAAAGCAGTCGCGGCCATTAAATCGAGGGCTGGGTTGATTAAATCAATTTCGAGCAGGTTTATGGAAAGCGGTTTTTGCGGGTCAATAAATTTTTTATATAAAACGCCTTTTGCAGGATTTGATTTTTCGACGGTTTGTAATTTAAATGTTTGTGCAAAAAGTATGCTTTGCAGCAGGGTCAAAATTAATAATTTTTGTAGAATATCCATATAAGTCCCAGAGAGTTGAAAAGTAGCTCGCAGTTAAAAAACCAGACAAAATCAATGTTCGATTCAATATTTTAAACTTGAAGATAAAAGGTGATATTATGCAAGTCAGATTTTGTAAAAAGCTCGTTTTAATTAGTGTTCTGTTTCTTTTTGTATTTTGTAAAAATTCGCTTCAAACCGGGTTGGATCAGGTTGGGGCATATTCCTCGTTATTTAAAGGGAAGCGCATCGGGATTGTTACAAACCATACAGCGGTAAATAATAATGGTGTGCATATCAGTAAAATTTTTCAGGATATGGATAATGTACAACTTGTTGCCTTATTTGGCCCGGAACATGGGGTTTATGGCAATGCTGCGGATGGCCAGAAAATAGAATCTAAAAAAGAGGGGAAAATACCGGTTTACAGTTTATACGGCAAAACTAAAAAACCCACGGCGGAAATGCTTAAAAATATTGATCTCCTTGTTTTTGATATTCAGGATATTGGCGCGCGCTATTATACCTATGTGTGGACTTTAAGTTATGTAATGGATGCGGCGGATGAGAATAATATCCCCCTCGTTGTACTGGACCGTCCCAATCCGATTAATGGCAAGGCTGTAGAGGGGAATGTTGCCGATACGTCTTCGTTTGTGGGGAGGTTCCCTGTATCGGTGCGGCATGGAATGACTATTGGCGAAATGGCCAAAATGTTTAAGGGCGAAGGTTGGGCCGGCAGCAATTTGGATTTAACGGTTGTTCCCCTTAAAAACTGGCAACGCAGAATGTGGTTTGACCAAACAGGATTAAAACTTGTAGCGCCATCGCCGAATATGCCCGATTTGGAAACAGCGACAATTTATCCGGGAATGTGTTTGCTGGAAGGCACTAATCTCTCGGAAGGGCGCGGAACAGACAAGCCTTTTAAAATATTTGGCGCGCCTTGGGTAAATAGTAAAAACCTACGGGAATATCTTGAGGGTTTCAAAATGCCGGGCGTTCTTTTTAAGGATACCACATTTACACCCATCACAATTCCCGGCAAAGCCGTAAGGCCAAAATTTGAAAATGAACTATGCGATGGATTGAAAATTATGGTAACAGACCGTGATAAATTCAATCCGTACCGGACGGGTGTTTTTATTGTACAGGCCTTACACAAATTGTACCCGCAAAATTTTCAATTTAAGCAAAAACATTTTGACCGTCTTATTGGCAATTCAAAAATCAGGCAGGCAATTCAGGATGGCGCTACGGTAAAAGAGCTTGAAAGGCTGATAGCTAAAGGGCTGGATTCTTTTAAGCAAAAGAGAGAGAAGTATTTGATGTACTAGCTGTATGGGTTTTTAAGGAGAAGCAGAACATTTGATTTGTATTGCTAAAATAATTACATTTGAACTATGAGTTATATAAAATTCAGTTGGGATGATTCTAAAGCAAAATCAAATCTAAAAAAACATAATATCTCTTTTGGAGAAGCAAAAAGTGTTTTTGAGGATAAAAATGCAAGATTAATCCCAGATGATCTCCATTCTCAAACAGAAGATAGGTTTATTCTTCTTGGGCTTAGCCATACATTAAGAATTTTAGTTGTAGTTCATGCCTATCTTGAGAGTGATGAAATAATTAGGATAATATCTGCACGGAAAGCCACAAAAAATGAAGCTAACTATTATAAGGCGAGAAAATAAAATGAAAAAAGAGTATGATTTATCCCAGTCAATCAAGAATCCATACACAAAGAAGTTGAAAAAACAAATTACAATACGGATTGAAAATGAGACAATAGATTATTTTAAAAACTTAGCTATTGAAATAGATATCCCGTATCAAAATCTGATTAATATGTTCTTGAAAGATTGTGCCGTAAATAATAAAAAACCCTCAGTAAGCTGGAACACACATAAAGTATAATACAAATTTATAGTTCTATTATACTTTTTCAGCGACTATTCTTCTCTTTAAACATCTAGCTTGTACACATTTGTTTCGCGCAGTGTAAACCCCAGCTTTTTGTACAAAGCGTTTGCAGCTTCCCGGCGGGGCGCGCAAGTTAGGTTTACTGTAGATGCTCCATTTTCCCGTGCAAAATCAATGGCAAAGGCCATTAGTTTTTTACCTATCTTTTGCCATAGAAAATTTTTATCTACTACAAGGTCCTCGATTAGCGCACGGGTGGCTGTTGGGATTTTGACGATGATAAGCGTAACCATCCCGATAAAATTACCCTCAGCTTTGGCAAGGAAAAGATGTGTGTTTTCTGAGTTAATCAATTTTTTTAATTGCCCTGCAGAGAGTGGCTTTGCCGTTTCCGATAATTGGGG
Organism: Calditrichota bacterium; assembly: GCA_024277115.1. Taxonomy (GTDB): domain Bacteria; phylum Calditrichota; class Calditrichia; order Calditrichales; family J004; genus JABFGF01. The sequence goes on along the minus strand of JAJRVW010000035.1, from coordinate 21,128 downwards.
AATTAAATGATTAATACTCTCGCATATTTTTTCAGAGTAATTTTGAACTTCGATAATATGCTCATCTGCAACGGGCATGGAAATCAGCTGTCCGGTGGCCTTTTGTTTGCGAAGCGTTTTTTGATTTAACGTCTTGTGTTTTGGTACAGTCATTTTTCAGAGATTATCTTTTCCATTTTTTCAATGATTTCCGGGTTGGGCAGTCCGCTTTTTTTATTAACCAGTAATTGGAAATTAGAGGCCATTATTTCTTCTGGATTGATAATATAATTTGTATTCTTGCCAATTTGCCGCCAAAAATCGGGAAGCGTTTTAGGGCTCGGGCTTAATAAAACAGGGTTTCCATCCATAAAAACCGCTTGCCATTTTCCCTCTTTTTCTTCGACCTGCATAAGCTGAAAAGTAAAACTTTGAAAAACGCCGCCACCTTTGGATGGATCGTAAACAGGATTGCGTGCATATATAAGTGGCGTGACTGTTATCGATTTACCTTCTTTTTGTACATCCATTATTGTGTTTAAAAGTGGCGCATCCGGGTTTGATATTCTGCGGTCGTCCCACTCTTTTGGCAGTTTAATTGTGTAACTTGGGCGGAACCCGAAAATATTATAAAGCTCAGTTCGTTTATCTTTATTATGGCGCGAATAAACATGGGCAATTTCATGGACCAGTATATTGGCCATAATGCTGTCAGGGGTTTTATCAAGTGTTGGCCGGGAAAACATGATGGCATTTTGCCGTGTATAGGGGGCATCAGCGCCTCCAATATCCCCGGCAGTTGTTTTTATTAAGATTATCTCTTTTGGCAGGTTTATGTTTAACGCATCCAACCGCGGGCCAATTTTTTTGGCAAATGCGGAGAATTTTTTAATCTCGTTTTCCGGCCAGTTTAGCACATTTCTTTTTAGATGTCGGATAAATACTTCTTGGGTTACAGGTGTCGCTAATTGCATGATGGCTGAACGGTCATAAGCGCTGACAGCTTTCAAATAAGTATCTTCTGTGGAAATAATTTTTGCGGCCAGGATGGAATCTGCAAAAATAATTTGGGTACGTGAGGTTAGTTGTGCATTTACAGGTCCGGAATTATTTTGGGCATTGCAACTGGTAAATATAAGCGAGAGGGCAAGAAACAATACACGCATTAGATTTCCTTTATAAATAGGTTTTGAAATAGAAAAACGTAAACTCAGCAAATAGATTGAAAGAGACAAATTTTTTCTAATTTTTTTGCAAGAGGTATCTTTTATCACTAACCTTCGTAACGGTTCTTTTAAAATAATATGGATGAACGAGAATGAAATCTAACCTGATGACCCGCATAACATTATTTATAATTGTTGCCATTAGCTCCATTTACTTCGGATTCTATTTTAGTCCATTTACAACGCCCAACCTTGCCGGTGTCCCCAAAATCTCAAAAAACGAAGCCCGTGAAAAAGTACATGCCATCCTCGATAAATATGGTTTTGACTATACGCAATATTATGAGTTTGGATATTTTGGCTATGATGCGAGCGGGTCAAATTATCTGATTTCAGAGCTGGGTGTGGAAAGGTTTCAACACATATCAGCCGCAGATTCCCTCCCAATAAATTATTGGCAATTTGAATATTATCAGAACGTCCCCAAAAACAAAGAAGAAGATTATATGCGGGTAAAGGTTTCGGCCAAGGGGAAGTTTATTGCCTTTTTGCACTCGCCGCCGGATTCGGTAAAAGCAGATTTTATTACAGCTGAAGAAGCCCCGCAAATTGCCCGCCGCTATATGGAAAATTTAGATGTAGTCGCTTTTGATGAATATACTTTGCAAGAGACCAAACACCAGGAAAAAGAAAACCGTATCGAAACCAGCCTGCAATATGAGAAGCCCGTTAAAGGGACAAAAGTAAAAGATGTCATTTCCATTAATCTGTTTGGGACTAAGGTTGTAAGTGTAAACCATTATATCCAGGAACCCAGCCTGGATACGGCCGGTTCGTTTGGTGGCGCAAATATTTTATTTAACAGTTTTTCCATTCTCATTTATTTGGCGCTTACCCTACTAAGTTTACTCCTGTTTTTAAAGCGCTATCATAATGGCAAGTTAAGTATAAGCCAGGCGGCTTGGGCAGGTATTGCCGTTTACCTGGTTTTGGTAATCGGCCCGATAAATTCCTGGGATATTTGGGCGGTTGGCAATTCGATTGGCGGTGTTGGCCGTTTTTATATGAAATTTATCATCTTTGGCATACAGATGATTATTACCTATATCTTTTTGTTTTCCAATACTTTTACGGCCTGGGCCAATGGCGATTACGAATTACAAGGCAGGCAGTTTAGATATTTAAGCGGTGTGGACAGCATTATAAACGGTAACTTTATTACAAAGAATGTTGGCCGCGAAGTACCTATTGGCCTGGCTTATGGCGCATTAATTTTTGGTTTTATGCAATTGGTCAGCTATGGCATAATGCATCTTTTAGGTGCGCGGGCAGATGTAAGTTCAAACGTATCCTTTTTTTCAAGTTATTTGCCCATAATTAGCCTGTTTACATCAATTCTCTATTTTGCTTTGTTTGATGAGATATTTTTCAGGAAATTTCTGGTCACCTACTTTAAGAACAAAACAAAATCGACATTTTATGGATTAGTAATTTCAGCAATAGGTTATGCCTTTGTAAATATCTTTTTTAATAACCAATTTGATTTTTGGCCATCCTATTACACGCTTATTCCCTATTTTTTATTGGGCTTAATACAGGGCTGGATTTTTGTTCAGTATGGGCTGTTGGCATCGATTACATCTGGGACATTTTTTATTACCCTGCAAGGTGTGCGCTTTTTATTTGCCACAGGTATTTCGGGTTATATTTTTGATGGTGTTGTGGTCTTGGCTTTGTTTGCCCTTTTATTAATTATTGGGATTATCGGACTGGTTAAAGGGAAATCGTTTAAATACACGGTTGAGATGGAGCCGGCGCATATACGCCGCATAAAAGAACGTACCCGCATGCAAAAAGAGTTGGAGATAGCTAAAAAAGTGCAACTGGGTTTGTTGCCCAAAGAGCAGCCATCCCTAAAAGGCTACGATATTGCCGGGATTTGTATACCCGCCCTGGAAGTAGGCGGCGATTATTTTGATTTTATCTATCTTAAAGACGGTAAGCTGGGCATCGCCATTGCCGATGTTTCCGGCAAGGGTGTGCCGGCAGCCATTTATATGACGTTGACCAAGGGGATTTTGCAATCGCATGCCGAGTCGACTTTATCACCCAAAACAGTACTTTCCAAAGTTAATAATTTAATGTACCGCACCATCGACCGTTCCTGGTATGTAAGCATGTTTTATGCGGTGATCGATCCCGAGAGCCGAAAGTTGGTTTTTTCACGCGCGGGGCATAACCCGGCCATTGTTTTAAACCGCGATAAAAACGATCCGCAATGGCTCCAGCCTGCCGGGATTGGACTTGGCCTGGAAGAGGGCGAAATATTTTCCAAAACCCTTGTTGAAGGGGAGTTGCAGTTGGAAGCGGGCAGTACATTAATTTTTTACACCGATGGTTTTACCGAAGCCATGAACACGCATGAAGAGGAATATGGCGAGGAACGCTTTATAAAATTCCTCAATGAAAATGATACGGGCACGGCAAATGACCTTGTAAACAAGGCCATTATGGAAATCCGGCGCTTTGCCGGCGAGGCCGAACAGCACGATGACATGACCATGGTTGTTTTAAAGGCTTTTTAATATTGACCTGTTTGACTTATCAGAAAAATATGATTATTTTCAGGTAGTAAAAATATGGGAGCGAACTGTTATGGATGCTATTGCCATTAAAGATTTAAAATCAAAACTTTCCTTTTATATAAATAAAATTGAGCAAGAAGGAAATGAACTGTTTGTTAAGAAACACAATAAAATTGTAGCCAAAATAGTTCCCTATTCCGAAACATCCGAGTGGGAAAAAGCCCAAAAGGAGTTAGCCGGCTCGGTAAAGTTTTATAAAGACCCCACTAAACCTGTTGCCGAAGAAGACTGGGATTTATTATGATTTTATTGGATACCCATGTTTGGATTTTCTACTACTCTCAACAGCATAAACGATTATCAAAAAAAGCAATAGAAATGCTTAGCAGAGAGCCCACACTTTTAATCAGTCCAATTTCTGGTTGGGAACTGGCAGAATTAGGGTTAAAGAAAAGGATTGACTTAAAAATGGATGTTGGCCGTTGGATAGACTTGACCCTAAAAGACCCAAAATTAGAATTATTAGACCTGTCAATGGATATCCTGGTAAGTTCTGTTTTCTTGGAGGCAAAACATAAAGACCCTGCCGACAGAATTCTTGCGGCCACCGCAATTTTTAATAATATCCCCTTAATTACTGCGGATAAAAAGTTACATCAATTTCCAAAACTTAAAACCATCTGGTAGCCAAATTCAATTTAAACTTATGGAAAATCCCCTCGAGCAGCGTGTTAAAGACCTGGAACGGCAACTGGCCGATCTTAAAAATGTAGTGGCAAAACTGAGCGCCCAAAAACCGACAGAACAAACAGCACCAGCCCGTCCCATCCCAAAAGAAAAACCATTTATAACCCCGCCAAAATCGCGTTTTAGAAAAGAGGGGCCACCAAAAACACAGGAAGAGCAAACACAAAACAGCAAGAAATGGTTGGGTCGTTTGGGCATTGGCCTGCTGCTCTTTGGCGCGGTCATCCTTTTTAAATATTCCATCGACGAAGGTTGGATTACACCGCTTGTCCGTGTTTTATTTGGGTTGGGGCTGGGCATTGCCTTGTTTGTTTTTGGCCTGCGTTTATACGACAAAAACAAGATGTTGAGCCGTCTGCTTTTGGGAGGCGGGATTGGAACTTATTACATCACAATTTTTGCGGCGTTCCAGCTATACGGGCTTATTTCGCATAGCCTGGCATTTGTTTTTATGGCGCTTGTTACGGTTGCCGCATTTCTTCTGGCCATCAGGCAGGATGAACCTGTCCTTTCGATTATCGGGGTTTTGGGCGGATTGCTGACACCCTTCCTTTTATATACGGGCGAAAGCAATATTCCCGGCTTGGCCACATACACGGTTTTATTAATAATGGGCGCAAGTTTTACTTATATGAAACGGGGCTGGCGGGCCTTGTTGTGGGTTGCAACCTGGGGCGCGTGGGTTGTGTGGGCAATCGCCATTTACAATTTGCCCGACTCGATTGTAGGCTATTTAATGGAAAAATGGAGTATCCAAATTGGTATCCTGATTAGCTGGCTGGCATTTTGGGCATTGCCGGTTTACCGTGAATTTTTGCAGATAAAAAATCCCTTAAAATGGCCCTCTCCCAACCTCGATATTTTGGAGAAAAGGGTTTCCCGGCAGATTAGTGATTTAGCACGCAGGCACCTTTACTTGCTCACATTAAGTATACCCCTGGTTGGCCTGACACTGGTTCCTGTTATTTGGGATTTTTCCCAAGAAACCGCCGGTTGGATTAACCTGGTCGTGAGCCTGATCTATTTTGCTTTATTTTTAATATACCGTACCCACGAAAAATTGAATGTGCTGTTTTTTGTTCATGGCTTGGTGGCCACTTTAATTTTAACCTGGGCATTTCTGCTGATCTTTGATGGAAATACACTGTTTTTTGTTTTGGCGATGGAATCATGGATTTTGTTTTTAATTGCCCATAAAATAGCCGATCCCAAAATGGAAAAAGTGTCGCAGCTGTTTATTGGGATAATGGGGCTTGCATTGTTAATCCGTGTATTCTCTTTAAACGCGAACCTGCCATATCTTTTTAATATCCGCGCTTTGGTTGATTTAACTTTTATGTTAATACTGGTACATGCAGGGTATAAACAGTGGCCGGAAGGAAAGTCCCTTCTCTTTTTTGCCATCCTGCATGCCGCGATAATGGGCTGGCTTTTGCGGGAGTTGGGCGGGTTTGAAAATGGCCAGGCATTTGTTACGGCTGGATGGGCCATTTTAGGATTGACCGTTTTTATACATGGGTTGCGTAAACTAAAATTTGAGCTGCGTTATATGGGCGCGTTGACCATTTTTATTGTGGTCGGGAAATTATTTATTATTGACCTTGCTGAGCTGGAAACAATCTGGCGGATTGTTTTATTTATCAGTTTTGGTGTGGTTTTACTTTTTGTGAGCAATTATATCGGTAAAATGATTACACCTAAAAAGGATGAACATGAACTTGAAAAATAAACTGCTGATTTTAGTTCCAATTTTGTGGGCCTCTTTAACCCACGCGGCATCCATTGATACAATCAGCGTGCACAGCGCTAAAATGCAAAAAGATATTTCGGTGATTGTTGTTGTCCCTGATGGAAGTGGCACTGGGTTGGGATTCCCGTCGGTATACCTGTTGCACGGTTATGGCGGAAGTTTTAAAGATTGGCAATCTCACATGGATTTACGGCCTTTGGCGGAAAAGTATCAGACAATCATTATTTGCCCGGATGGCTCCAAGGCCAGCTGGTACCTCGATAGCCCTGTAGTGAAAGAGAGCCAGTACGAAACTTTTGTTGCCAGCGAGCTGATCAAAGAAATTGATACAAAATATCCCACGATAAAATCAAACAAAAAGCGTGTTATAACCGGGTTAAGCATGGGCGGGCATGGTGCGTTGTACCTGGCCATCCGGCACAACGATGTGTTCACCGCGGCAGGCAGTATGAGCGGTGTGGTGGATTTGCCCAATTCGTCGGTAAAAAAAGAGTTGGCCGTAAAACTGGGGTCTTACGAAAAATATCCGGCACGCTGGGATGATAATTCCATTGTAAATATGATCGATCAGATCCGTTTGGCAAAACTTGATTTATTGATTGATTGCGGTGTAAACGATTATTTTATCAACGATAATCGCAACCTGCACCAACTGCTTTTAGAAGCTAAAATTGACCACGATTATGTGGAACGCCCGGGAAAACACAGTTGGGATTATTGGACGCACGTTTTAAAATATCATTTTTTGTTTTTTGATGAACATTTTAAAGGGCAAAAATAAAGTGATCATTTTGTACCGAAAACATGATTGCCCTTTCTGCGATGAAATTGAAGAAGCCTTCCGCGAGGTTGTACTTGCTTATAAAATTGGCACGATTTCGGACTTGCCCGTGCAACAATCAAAAAAACTGCCCTTGATTGTTGAAGGGGGAAAACACTATTTTGGCGAGAAAGCAATTCGCGGCTTTGTGGAAGAATCAAAAAAGCTGATGGCCGATTGGCAAAAATTCCAGAGTGATTCCTGTTATCTGGGAGATGATGGCAAGGTGTGTTAGTGTTCTGTTAGTTTCATAATGTCGTGCTGTGATGCAGAACTTGTTTCAGCATCCCTTTGTTTTATATAAATCCCCAGATGTTAAGCCGGGCGATAAATCATTATTGATAAAAATCAAATAAGTAGTGTTTATGAACCCATCTGAAATTTTTGAAAGACTGGACAACAACGGGACTCTCTTTAAGGACCTGTTTCATGGTGTTTCAACGGATCAAATTCACTGGAGGCCGGAAGACAATAAGTGGTCCATTCTGGAAATTGCCAGCCATTTACTGGACGAAGAAAAAGAAGATTTTCGTCAGCGGATCGATTTTACATTATACAAACCCGGTGAACCCTGGCCGCCGATCGACCCGGAAGGTTGGGTGGAAACGCGTAAATATTCTGAAAATAATTTTATGGAAACGGTGGCCTCCTTTTTGGATGAAAGGGATAAATCCATCACCTGGCTTAACAACCTGCGGGGCGTGGACTGGGAAAAATCGTATCTACACCCGACGGCCGGAAAGGTAAGCGCCAAACAATTATTGGCCAATTGGCTGGCCCATGATTATTTACATATCCGGCAAATTACCGCGACAAATTATGCGTATCTTTTATTTAAAAGTAGCCCGTTAAAACTGGATTATGCCGGAAATTGGTAAAAAGCATAAATGTCTTTTCAAAGAAACCGCAATACATAAACCCGCCTTGTGCACCACTCTTTAATCTTGTTTTTTTAAGCTTTGTTTTTTAATCTTAGCCCTCAACTCACATCCACAAAGCTATGCCAAAAAAATTTCTAAAAAGTGATATTTGTTCAAATTGTAATACGGATATCGGCGATGCAAATTATTGTCCTAATTGCGGCCAGATAAATTCGCATAAACAACTTAGCCTGGCGCAAATCTTAAAAGACCTGCTTGGGGATTATTTCACTTTTGACAGTAAGTTTTTTAAAAGTCTCGGCCCGTTGGTTACTAAACCCGGCCATCTTACAAACGAATATGTTTCGGGCAGGCGTAACTCATATATTTTACCATTACGTTTATATATTTTTACAACCTTCCTGTTTTTTCTGGTGCTATCCTTAATTAATGCGGTCGATCCATATCAACTTGAAGAGCAACAAAAACATGAGGTAACCCCGGATAGCCTTCGCCAGTTTTTTAAAAGCTACGAAGAAGAATTACCCCATTATTTTAGAGAAAACCTGATACTGGATATTAGTGACCAGTATAGGCTCGAAAAAAGAAAGTATAGAAAACGGGATAAAGACTCGGAAGAAGGTATAAAAAAAATCTTCCAGATTGTTCGGCCTGGTTTGCCAGATTCGACAGCCGCTCTTTATGCCAGGCAGCTAGCCAGAAAACTTTCTTTTTTAAAGATAAAAAATATAGAAAAAGCTCAGAAAAAATTATCCAAAGCGTTGGATAACCCCTATATACCAAAATCAGTTATTGATACAGCGCTGGTCTCTAAAAGAAAAATAAAACCGAGAGACAGGTCCCTGCTAAAAAAATTACTTGCGGATTATCAGTTTTCTGAAAGTGAAATAAATGCTTTGATTAGAGAAATAGAATCTACCTTTACCTATCGCAAAGCAAAGTTGAAAACCGAAAATATTGATGTTAAAATTATGGGGCAAGATACGGCTTCGGTGGCGTTTGTCCGCAAATTAGAAAAAAAGGCAGAGTTTATTTTTGCGCAGGGTAACAGGGGCTTTGCCATCTTTTGGAACGAGTTGATCCGCCAAATCCCTAAAATAATGTTTTTAGTTTTACCGCTTTTTGCCTTGCTGCTAAAACTGTTTTATGTCCGTCAAAAGATATTTTATATAAATCATTTAATCTTCTCCCTTCATGTTCATTCTCTTCTTTTTATGTACCTGATCATTGCCATAGTTTGGCCGAATGGCTGGATTATTGGCGGGAGTATTTTGGCCATTTGGGTACATACATTTATAGCCTTTAAAAATGTTTATCGGCAAAAAGCTATGATCACGTTTTTTAAATTGAACTCAATTCTGTTACTCTACTTTTTTATTAATGCTTTTGCTTTTATCCTGCTCTCGATATTGGCTGTTTGGGCTGCATAAAATGGAAACTATCTGTGCGTGAAATAATAAAAGACCGCTTGGTTTTTAGCATAAAATATCTTGTAGGCCTTGTCCTTTTAGGCTGGATTTTGTATAAAGTCGATCGCCAAAAAGTGATAGAGGTTTTATTTGACCTACAGGCCCAGACTATTCTGATTGTTCTGATCCTGGCCCTCTTAAATGTATCCATCCAATTCCGCTTGTGGAAATATTTAATTGAGAGCCACTCGCACCATTACAGAATAAAGGACTTGCTGCCCTCCTTTTTTGCAGGATTTGCCCTGCGTATGATGATCCCCGGCGGCCATGCCGAAGTAACCAAAATCTTTTTATTGCAAGGAAAAAAGCGCGGTAAGGTAATTGCTTTTGGAGTGGAAAAAGGGTTTCAGACCGCATTAAAAGTTGTGTTGATTTCCTTTGCCCTGCCGCTTGTTTTCCCTGAATACAGTTTGGTTTTATGGACGCTTGGCAGCCTGATAATTATTGGTTTTTTTATTTTGCCCATATTTTTAAAAAGGGATAGTATTCAAAAACACCAGGAAAAAGAGGTTTCTTATAATACCATTTTTTTTACTTCGTTGATCCACTCTCTGCCCATTTTTGCCTGTATTACTTTGCAATATTATTTTTTGTTAAACCAGTCTTTTGATGTTTCTATTTTGCAAACAGCGATTGTGACCGTTTTTATCTGGGGCGCGGGGTTAATCCCGATTTCCATTTCCGGTTTGGGTGTGCGCGAGAACCTGGCCGTATTCTTTTTGGCGCAATACAGCGTGCCCGGTGCGGCGGCGGTAGGTGTTTCATTGCTGGTCTTTTTTATCAATGCCATCATCCCGGCCATTGTAGGGATTTTTACGATAATGAAGCGGCGCCATGATATTAAAGAAGCCAGCGGCGAGATTAAGCGGATCACTAAAAATGTTTATAAGCGCGGTAAAGAACATTTTAATGGAAGCAAGGAGCGCAACGCAAAAAATGAGGGGCGTGATGCGTGATGCAAACGGTACTGTTTTGAATTTTGTTTTGTACGGTGAAAACAGCTTGACCGGATTGGTCATTCTGTAAGACCCCTTTTATAAAAAGAGTAAACTTGGTTAACGAATGAATAAATTAGCATCAGCGTGGATAAAAAATCTTAATCTTAAAAAGCACCCGGAAGGCGGTTGGTTTAAAGAGGTTTACCGCTCGCCCGAAATAATTTTAAAACAAAACCTGCCGGATCGTTTTAATGGGGACCGTTCTTTTTCCACCTCCATATATTTTTTACTCACCTCGGACGAGTTCTCCGCGTTTCATCGCATAAAGCAAGATGAAGTCTGGCATTTTTATGATGGTTTACCTTTGACCATTCATATAATCGACAAAGCCGGAAATTACCTGGAACGGGTATTGGGCAAGGCCATTGAAAAAGGGCAAAGCCTGCAAATTATTGTGGAAGCCGGTTGTTTTTTTGCGGCTTCGGTGAATAGGGAAAACGCCTATACGCTGGTGGGTTGTACCGTTGCACCGGGCTTTGATTTTGATGATTTTGAGATGATGGGTAGAACAAGTTTATTAAAGCAATACCCAGAGCATAAAGAAACTATTGAAAGACTTACCAGCTTATAGCAAATGGAAACAGCTGGGGAATTAAAAATTAAATATTTATTAATTCCCGAACGGTGTTTAGCAATTCCTTACTCTTAAAAGGTTTTTTTAATGTACGATCAGCGCCGAGAAGATTCGCGCTTTTCAATTGGGTACTCAACCCTATACGTTTTCCACCCGAAATAGCTATTATTTTTATATGTGGAAAATCATGCTTTACTTCAATAATCGTTTCGATACCTTCCTTTTCGGGCATAACAAGATCTGTAATAATCAGGTCGACAGGATTGTTTTTTAATAGCCTTGTTGCCTCATTTCCGTTTTGTGCAATAATTACATCATAGTTATTTCGTTCAAGCATTGTTTTTAACATTATTCGGACATCATCATCATCATCAACAACTAGAACACATGGCATAAATATTTACTCCTTTTTATTCAAAAAAGCCTGTGATAAGGCCAATGCGAGATCGGTTAAAATTATTGGTTTTTTTAGTAAATTTTTTATGCCCAGATTTTTTGCATTTTTGACTTGTTCCTCACTAAAATAGCCGCTCATTAAAACAATAGGAATATCAGATCTTATTTCAAGTAGCTTCTCTGATAGGGCAAGCCCTGTTATTGAGGGCATTGATTGGTCGCATAAGACAAGGTCAAAGTCATTCGGACTATTTTTAAAAACATCTAAAAGATCCTGGCTATTGGTTTTGATAGTTGTTTTATAGCCAATCTTTTTTAAAAGCGTACCCATCATAAATGCAGTTTCACTGTCGTCGTCTATAATTAAAATGTGCTCGTCATTACCTTGCAATTTATGCTCCACCCTCGTTTTACTAAAGGGGATTTCTTATATTAGAGGTAGGTAAATTTTAAACGTCGTTCCTTTTCAGATCGTACTGCGCACTGTAATTTCACCTTCATGGTTTGCAACAATCCCTTTTACTACCGAGAGACCTAGCCCTGTTCCCCTTCCGACAGACTTTGTTGTAAAAAAAGGATCGAAAATATGTTCAAGTGTCTGTGAATCCATTCCTGTTCCCGAATCATTTACTGTTAAACAGATATAGTACTTTTTATTCAACTTCGGATGTTGCAATAAAAATTCCCGATCTAATAAGACTTGATCAAGATTCAGATATAGCAGGCCACCATTTTTTTTCATAGCATGAGAGGCATTGATACATAAATTCATAATAACTTGTTGTATCTGTGTTGAATTGGCTAAAACAGTATCTGTTTTGGTATTAATTTGGACTTGTATTTCAATTGATTTGGGCAACATAGCAATAAGTAAGTCGATAGCTTCTTTTATAATATCACTGATACCGAGAGGCGCTTTCTCAGGTTCATCTTGACGGCTGAAGATTAATATTTGTTGTACTAGGTCTTTAGCGCGGTTAGCTGCTTTTAAAACATGTTTAATATCTTTGGAGATAAGTGTGTTTTCCTCGGCCTCCTCTAAAATCATTTCTGAATATCCTAATATTGGTGTAATTATATTGTTGAAGTCATGGGCGATGCCACCGGCGAGGGTTCCAATTGTTTCCAATTTTTGTGAGTGGAAAAGTTGCTGTTGCAATTTATCTTTTTCTTTTTGCATCTTTTTCTGGATTGATAAATCACGTATAATACTTATTGTCATTATTTTGTTTTTTATTAAAACAGGACTGAGACTTATTTCTACTGGAAATTCTTCTCCCTTACAATTTGCAGCATACAACTCAGTTCCCTCGCCCATTAATCGTGCTTCATTTTTTTTGTGAAATTCCTTACGCTTGTTTACATGTCCTTTTCTAAGTCGTTGCGGTATTAATAGTTCTACAGGCTTTCCAATCAAACTCTCGTGTTTATAACCAAACAAGTTTTCAATATTAGTATTCACGAGGATGATCTTTCCCTTTTCATCAACAATAACAATTCCATTGGGGGCCGATTTCAGTAATGACCGGAACATATTTTCATTGGCCTTCAACTGTGCCTCGGTATTTTTGCGCGCTGTAATATTTGTAATTGTTCCTAACATGCGAATTGGCTTTTGGGATTCGGAATGATCAATATCGCCCTGGGCATGAAAAAAATATTCTTCTCCATTCGTTAAAATCACCCTAAAATCGAAGTTGTAGTGCGTATCAATATCGATTGCAGGTATTAGTTTTTGTTGTACAAAAACCTTGTCCTCGGGATGGACTATATTCATAAAATGCTGGTAAGTTGGTTTAAAGCTATTTGGGGCGAAACCAAAAAGAAGAAATAATTCATCGGACCAGTACAATTCATTTTTAAGAATATCCCATTCCCAAAACCCCATTTGGGCTATTTTCTGTGCTTTGTGTAGTCTTATATCACGCTTTAATAGTTCTTTGTGTGATTTTTGAATAGAAAGAAATAAAGGTCTTATACCAGCAAGTCCAATTACCATTAAAGCCGAAATTAGTAGTGCAACCAATTCTGTATAAATTTCAGTTTCGTGTGGGGTGTCGTCATAGAATAGCGTAACAAATGATATAGAACGCCTAATTAGCATTAATGTGATTGCTATCGCGATAGTAATCCATGCAAGTCGTTTGCCCGTAACTTTGATCAATGACAAAGGAATAGCAACGGCAATGCACTGTAAAGTTATTGAAAGGCTAAGAATTAGTATATTTCCCATAGTCATCAATTCGGCAATTTCAGAGGTTTATTAAAGGGAATAATGATATTTTCTTTTGTATTATTCCGATTATACTTATTTTGCACAAGACCGAACATAATTAAAATCTATCCTTTTATTACTATCAGACCGATATGAGTAATTCAGATAATAAGCCACTATTGGTTGATATACCCAAGTCGTTTTATTCGGATGAGACGAACGCCCCATTTGCAAAATGTTTAAATTGTGGGCGCGACCTTCAAGAGGGCCAAACGCAGTATATTATCGAGAAAGCAATTAAACGCTATAAGGATTATTCCAGTACCGATACGATTTTCGAATATGCCATCTGCATGGATTGCCATCAAAAATTTATGAGCGTTTATTCGCAGGAATCTTTGGCAAATATCCAAACATATTTTTTAGAAAATGCCCGCTTTGACCATAAGCGGCATCACTTGATCGAGAAACTCCAAGATGGTGTTTTTGAGGTCGATGAATGGCTCTCGCATTGCATTATCAAAGGGACGCCGGTTTCTGAGATGACCGAGTACCAAATTGGCGCACAATGTGTGGGTGATAAAATGGCCGCTTTGCAAATGCCTTTTTTAATTGGTAACGAGGCGCTTGATGAGATTATGCAACTTCTTTCCAACAAAACAATTGACGGTATGAATGGTTTTATTGATGAATTTTTTGGCCTGCCGCCCGACTTAAAAAAACTGTTAAAAGATACGGGTGTTTTTGTATTGTAAAAAAAAAAAGACCCTCCAGGTTTTGAGAACCTGGAGGGTTTATAAAACCTATTCTTCCAGTGTACTCAAATCGCCTTCATCCTGGCCAAGAGCGCGAGCCTTTAAGACACGGCGCATAATTTTGCCACTTCGTGTTTTGGGCAACCCGTCCACAAACTTCACTGTTTCCGGTTTGGCAATCGGCCCCATTTCCGAGGCGACATGGTTGCGTAAATCTTCAGCCAGTTCTTTGCTTTCCGTTTCGCCTGCTTTCAAAATCACAAAAGTGTGGATGGCGTTGCCTTTGAGCTCATGGGGCAGGGCTATGGCCGCCGCTTCCGAAACTGAGGCGTGGCTAACCAGGGCGCTTTCGATTTCAGCCGTACCCAATCGGTAGCCGCTAACTTTTATTACATCATCGATGCGCCCAATTACCCAAATATAGCCGTCTTTATCAATCCGAGCTGAGTCGCCCGCTTCGTACCAGCCTTGTTTTTCATAATTTTTCCAGTACGTGTTCACATAGCGTTCTTCATCATTTAAAATAGTACGCGCCATGCCCGGCCAGGGGTTTTTAATGACCAGTTTACCTTCTTCGCCGGCTTTCGCCTCTTTGCCTTCATCATTAACAACGCCTACTTCGTTTCCAAAAAAGGGCTTGGTTGCCGAACCCGGTTTAAGGGGTGTAACCGGAAGTGGTGTAATCATAAATCCGCCTGTTTCGGTTTGCCACCAGGTATCCATGATAGGGCATTTTTCATTACCGATAATTTTATGGTACCATTTCCATGCTTCGGGGTTTATCGGTTCACCAACAGAGCCAAGCAGCCTTAAAGATGAAATATCGTGGCGTTTTGGCCAGGCATCGCCAAAGCGCATCAGTCCGCGAATCGCAGTTGGGGAAGTATACAAAATAGTGATTCCGTATTTTTCCACCATTTGCCACCAACGGCTTGGGTAAGGATGGTTGGGCGCGCCTTCGTACATCATCACTGTGGAGCCATTAATTAGCGGCGCATAAACAATGTAACTGTGGCCGGTAATCCAGCCCGGATCGGCAGCACACCACCAACGGTCCTCATCTTTTATATCAAAAACCATTCGGTGGGTTGTAGAGGTATAAACGCTGTAACCGCCGTGCGTATGAACCTGGCCTTTGGGGCGCCCGGTAGTGCCCGATGTATACAAAATAAAAAGCATATCTTCCGCATCGGTCTGCTCCGTTTCACAATTGGCGCTGGCAATTGGCAAGCCCATTAAATCGTGGTACCAGAAATCCCGGTCATTTTCCATGTAACATTCTTCGCCGGTCCTTTTAACGCAAATACACACCTCAATATTTGGTGAGCGTTTCATGGCATCGTTGGCGATAGACTTTAACTGGGTTGGTTTTCCACGGCGATAGCCCCCATCGGCTGTAACCAAAACCCGGCTTTTTGCGTCTTCGATCCGCTCGGCCAAAGCTTCCACGCTAAAGCCGCCATAAACAACGCTGTGTGCCGCGCCTATTTTTGCACAGGCCAGCATGGCAATCACCAACTCGGGAATTTGAGGCATATAAATAGTTACAATATCCCCTTTTTGAACGCCCATGCTTTTAAGGACATTGGAAAACTTTGATACTTCGCGGTTAAGTGCATGATATGAATAGGTTGCCACATCGCCCGGCTCGCCTTCCCAAATCAGCGCCAGCTTATTTCTGCGCCAGGTTCTCAGATGTCGGTCGATGGCATTTTGGATTATATTGGTTTTTCCGCCTGTATACCATTTATAAAAAGGTTTATTACTATCATCAAGTACCTTGTCCCACTTTTTATACCAGTCCAGTTCTTCGGCCTGCTCGGCCCAAAATCCTTCACGGTCTTCAATGGATCGTTTATACAAATCATCATAATTTTTTACATTGGCCTGATTGATAACTTCTTCCGATGGATAATAAACATCACCTTCTAATTTGGAACCCATTCATGTACCTCCCATTCTGTTAAAAATAATTACTATAATTTTTTTTTAAATTTGTGTTAGGAATATGTTAAATTAGAAAATATTGATTTGAGAAAGTGAATAGATCACCTTAAACTATTAGATCAGATTTTAACTACCCTATACTTTTTCGTCAACAAATATTTCACTAAATAGATTTTCAAAATAATAAAAAAAACATACGGAGGAAATTTTTATGAGTGTAATGGAAAATTTATTTTCCCGTTCCCCATTTACACCTTTGCAAACTCACATGGAAAAGGTGGCAGAGTGTGTCCGGAAATTAGACGATCTTTATGCAGCGTTTGTAAAAAAGGACTCGGCACTTGTTTTAAAAATCACCGATGAAATATCTGATTTGGAACATTCTGCCGATTTAACAAAAAATGATATTCGGTCTAATTTGCCACGGGGGTTGTTTCTAGCCATCAATCGGGCTGATTTATTACAAATTCTATCATTACAAGACTCGATTGCCGATACGGCTGAAGATATTGCGGTGATAATGACCTTTAAAAAATTAGAGCCTATCAAAGATTTAAAAGTTGAGTTGAAAGCCTTCCTTGATAAAAATACAAGTGCTGTGGAAAACGTGCATCACATTATCCACGAGTTAGAACGATTGCTGCAATCATCCTTTGGGGGGGCTGAGGCCAAGCGTGTAAAGCAAATGGTAAACGATGTCGCTTTTTTGGAACATGAAGCCGATATTATGCAACGTGGGATATTAAAAAAGCTGTATAATATGGAAGATAAACTGGATTATGCCAGTTTTAATTTATGGCTAAGTATTGTCCAGACTGTTGCCTCCCTTGCAAACTTGTCCGAAAAACTAGCCTATAAAATATCAAGCTTGATCGAGACAAATTAGGTTTATTTAGTGTCTGTCCATAAAGTGCGAAATTAGTGTTGTCATGCTGAGGGGTTCTTTTCCGAAGCATCCCAAACCCCGAAACTAATGTGCTTATGATAGTGGAGTGAGATTCTTCGCCAAAAAACAGCTCAGAATGACAGCCCTGAACGACTTTATAGACAGCCCTTATTTAATCCAGAAACGGATGTAAGAAAATATCTTAAAATAAAATACAGGTAGAGGAAATAATGGGATTTGAAACAATATTATTAATTATAGCTATCAGCGCTGGATTTTATATGGCTTGGAGTATTGGCGCAAACGATGTTGCAAATGCAATGGGTACATCGGTTGGATCGGGAGCTTTAACCGTAAAACGTGCTGTGATTATCGCGGCGGTTTTGGAGTTTGCCGGGGCTTTTTTGGTTGGTACCCATGTTTCGGAAACAATCCGGAAAGGGATTATCAGCCCGGAGCTTTTTTTAGGTAATGAGTTTGACCTTGTATATGGAATGATTGGCGCTTTGTTGGCAGCGGCAGTCTGGCTTCAGTTTGCTTCTTATTATGGTTGGCCTGTATCGACAACACATTCTATCGTTGGGGCTGTTTTGGGTTTTGGGGTTATGTATGGTGGGATGCACGCTGCCGATTGGGCCAAGGTAGGATCTATTGCCGCAAGTTGGGTCGTTTCCCCTTTGCTTTCCGGGACGATAAGTTACCTTATATTTACCTTAATCCGGCGGTTGGTTTTTTATAGCGACGATCCGGTAAGAGTGGCAAAAAAGATGACACCGTACCTGGTCTTTTTTGTTTTTATTGTTTTAACGTTGGCCATGGTTTTTAAAGGGTTAAAAAACCTAAAACTACACTTGGAATTTATGGAAGCTTTTTGGGTAGCGGTGCTTGTTGGAATTATTGCAGCTGTCATTAGTTCGTTTCTTGTTAAAAGAATTAAACATGTTGAGGAAAAAGAACGGGTTAATATTAAGCAACCCGCAGCCGTGGGCAAAAGGGTCGAAAAAGCACTGGCACACTTACAAAAAGCCCTGGCAAAATCTGATGGACAATTAGGCAGTGAGCTATCTAATGTTGTTGGCGATCTTGACACAATAAATAACGACCTTTCCCGAAAACTTGTAATCGGAAGTGAAAGCTCGGATTATAAAACAGTTGAGAGGATTTTTGTGTATCTTCAAATCCTCAGTGCCGGTTTTGTTGCTTTTGCCCATGGCGCCAACGATGTTGCCAATGCCGTTGGGCCGCTTGCCGCGGTAATAACTGTTTTAACAACGGGCAGCTTTGCGGCTAAATCGGCTGTACCGGTTTGGGTGCTTGGTTTGGGCGGGCTTGGTATTGTAATCGGTCTTTCTACTTGGGGCTGGCGCGTTATGTTAACCATCGGGAAAAAGATTACAGAACTTACACCTTCGCGCGGGTTTGCCGCAGAATTTGCCGCGGCCATTACCATTGTGTTGGCCTCAAAATTAGGTATCCCCGTAAGTACAACACACACACTTGTTGGAGGTGTTTTGGGCGTGGGTTTTGCCCGGGGAATTAAAGCACTTAACCTTAAAGTAGTTACCAATATTTTTATTTCCTGGGTTATCACAATCCCGGTTGGAGCCATTGGCGCAATAATATTCTATTATATCTTAAAGACAATTTTTGGCTAAGTTTCCTAACTTGGTTTTGGAGCGAAAGGTAGGGAATTACCTGTAAAGCAATTTTCTTTGAAACTTTTAATGTAAAAAGAGTGTAGTATTTTTACTTCACTCTTTTTTTTGATACGTTATCAGACTATTATTATACGGTTATAAAAATTCGATGCACAAAAAAATTTTATTACGGGCATTACAGTTGTTTTTTATTTTTTCTTTCCTCGTTTGTTGTGGTGATAAATCAAATCAGGCCGCAAAAAATCTTTATCCTGTTACAAAAGCCACCATTATTTCCATTACCGAGTCCGGGCAGCTGGGTTCGGTAAATAATACTTTTATTGTCTCACCAAGCGATTGGAATATGGAATACCGCATTGCCAACCTTGCAAAAGAAGGAAGCTTTGTTTTAAAGGGGGATACTGTTGTCCATTTTAATACGGAAAAAGCGCAATCGGAACTTGATGAATCATTGGCCCAACTTGAAATCCAACGCGAAAAATACAAGGAAGTGCTGAAATCGAACGAAGTGATAATGCGTGAAAAAGAGAATGCAATTGTTCTGCTAAACTGGCAGTATAAAATTAATTTAAGCCGCCTGGGGCAAGCCAAGTTTGAATCGGACGTGCGCTTGCAAGAAGCTGAACTTGAACTACAAAAAACACTCCTTAACCTTTCTAAAGCCAAAGATGGCCTGAATGCCTACAAAATAATCAGCCAAAATAAAGCAAATCTGGTATTGCTGGAAATGCGCCAGGCGGAGGTGAAAATACAACGGGCGCGTAATAAAATGGCCGACATGATTTTAATAGCCCCGAAGGGTGGTATGGTTATTTACCAGAAACAACAAGGCATGGGCGGCAACGGGGAAAAGGTAAAAGTGGGCGATTCCGTATGGCCACGATCGCCTATTATGGCCATACCCGACTTGGCCGCTATGCAGGTTACCATAAAATTAAATGAGGTGGACCGGCCGTTTGTTGAAGAAGGGCAACCGGTTACAATTAAAATTGAAGCTTACCCGGACACCCTTTTTGAAGGTATTGTAAACAGCATTTCCAAGATTGTTGAAAAGGCCGATAATGCCAATAATCTGAAAACGTATGAGATGGTCGTCCACCTGAAAGCGGGCGACAATTACCGGCTTAAGCCGGGGCTTTCCGCCATTGCAACAATCGAGGTGGATTCTGTTGGCCAATTATTTGAAGTACCCAGCTGGTGCGTAAAGCAGGATGGTAAAAAATTTTATGTTCTCGAGAAAGATGCGGGGAAAATCGATATCAATTTGTACACACTACGTGATGGAAAGGCTTTTATAAAAGATGGGCTTAATGAAAAAATGCAGTTAAAAGCAATTTTCTGATTTATAAATTTTTGATCTGTGACGTCCGGGAGAAATAAGATGTTGGAATTTTTTAATCGTTATAAAAAAAATAAAATTGTTTTGTCAGGTGCGCTTATACTTGTGCTTGTTATTCTTGCAAATGTTATGAGCAGTAGCAGCTCGGCATTACTGTTTAAGGTTGAAAAAAAGCCGTTTGTAATTGATTTGCCGCTGGAGGGCGAATTAAAATCACTGGAATCGTTTATTGTAAAGGCGCCTTCAAATATATGGCGCAATGTGCGAATTGTACGCTTGGCCCCGGAAGGTACAATTGTTAAAAAAGATGATTTTTTGATTCAGTTTGATACGGCCGAGTTTCAGCAAAAATTATTGGAAGCAAAAAACAATCTGGAAAAGGCCGAGGCAAACTTGGCAAGTACTGTGGCCAATAATAAAAGTAACATGGCAGATCTGGTAAGCAATATTAAGCTGGAATCGTACTCTTTGGAGCAAAGCCGCTTAAGGGCAAAAAACGCAGTGTATGAATCTGAAAATAAACGAAAGGAAATTGAGTTTAGCCTAAAAAAGGCGGAGATAAGCTACAACCAGCTTGTCGATAAAAAAGAGTCGACCATTAAAATCCAGGAGGCATCTTTAAGACAGGCCCAATTGGAAGTGCAACAATCCCAGCTAAAAGTAAAACGGGCGATGGATGATTTAAGCAAAATGACCATCCTCTCTCCTGCCGATGGCCTGGTCGTTTATAAGGAGTTGTGGGAAGGTGGCGGTATGGTCAACTTAAAAGTGGGGATGTCGCCTTGGCGCGGGCAGGCTTTGATGGAAATCCCCGGTGCCACTAAAATGAAGGTGAGTGTAAAAGTGAATGAGGTGGATATCTCTAAACTGGCTGTGGACCAAAAAGTAAATATTACATTGGATGCCGTGCCCGATACAATTTTTACCGGGCTGGTAAAAGAGATTGCCGCGTTGGCCAACCGT
>JAJRVW010000034.1 GCA_024277115.1 Calditrichota bacterium | reverse complement strand
GGCCTCATCTTTATGAATATCTATAAAATCAACTTTCTTCATTCCCGGCAAATCCACCAACTCTGTGTTTTCATCCAACTTAAAGGTGGTAACTGTTGTCGTTGTGTGCGTCCCTTTTTTATTATAGTCCGAAACATCGCCAGTAGCAATTTGCAGATTAGGTTCAATGGCGTTAAGCAGACTGCTTTTCCCTACACCGGAATGCCCGGCAAGAGCGGATTTTTTATTGCGGATAAGATCGTTTAGTTTATCAATATTTGTTCCGTTTGTGGCCGAAGTCCTTAAAACAGTGTAGCCGATTTTTTCATACACAGCAGCAACATCTTCGATATCCTGGGTTTCTTCAACCAAATCAACTTTATTAAGGCATATGATGGCGTCAATTTCTTCAATTTCGGCCATAACTAAAAGCCGGTCTATCAATCCGGGTTTAACAGGCGGGGAAACAAATGATGAGACGATCAGAAGCTGGTCAATGTTACGGCATAAGCGCCGCACAACAGGCAGTTGTTTCTCTACAAATTTTGGAAGTTCCCGGTTGTGGATAAATTCATTTTTCTCTTTGCGGCTTTGTTTTTCACGTAAAAAATAATCGATACGTTTTTGCTGTCGTTTGGTAAGCTTTTTCATAAAAATTAGGAAAGACTGCTTTTATCCAGAAATTTATAAATCAGTTTTTTAGGGCCGGGTCTTTCGTTACTAATTTGAACCGCTTTTTCCAAACGCTCTAGGACACTGTCAATCTCGCCGGGTTTATCGGTAAAAATGGTCATAAGTTCTTCCCCTTCTAAAACCTCGTCCCCCACTTTTTTATGTAAAACAATCCCTGCTTTCGGATCAATTTTATCATCCCATTGTATGCGACCGGCGCCAAGGGAGACAGCGCTCAGGCCAACTTCCAGCGAGTTAATTTCTTTTATACATCCGGCAGATTGCGCAATGAGCGGTTTAGTATATTTTGCTTTCGGATACGTTTCCGGGTGGTGAAGTACATCGGTTGAGCCTTCCTGGCGTTCCACAATTTCAAGAAATTTTTTCCAGGCTTTTCCGGATTGAACCATCCGTTTAGAAACTTCGATGCCTTCTTCCAATGTTTTTGTTTCTTCCCCCAACCAGATCATTGCACCGCATAATTGATGGGTCAGTTCCATTAAATCGGCCGGGCCTTTTCCCTTTAAACAGTCGATACATTCTTTTATTTCCAGCCAGTTGCCCACAGCGAATCCTAGAGGCTCATCCATATTTGTCAGGAAAGCCACCGTTTTTTTACCACCTTTTTCGCCAATATTGATTAGGTTCTTGGCCAAATCTATTGCCTTGTTATAATCCTGCATAAACGCCCCATGGCCGGTTTTTACATCAAGGACAAGGGCATCAATCCCCTCCGCCAGCTTCTTGCTCATAATCGACCCACAAATTAGCGGGATAGACTGTACCGTTGCTGTTACATCGCGCAGGGCATATAATTTTTTATCGGCAGGTGCAATAGTGCTTGTTTGTCCAATCAGGCATACACCCATCTCTTTTATAATTTCTTTATATTCGGCAATATCATAATCAATTCTAAAGCCGGGGATGCTTTCCAGTTTATCAAGTGTTCCCCCTGTGTGGCCTAAGCCCCGTCCGGAAATCATCGGAACGGGTACCCCCGCCGCGGCAGCAATCGGCGCCAGTATAATAGAGACCTTGTCACCCACACCGCCCGTACTATGTTTATCTACTTTTACACCAGCTATTTCAGAGAGATCAACAACCTCGCCAGAATGAAGCATGGCCTGTGTATAGAAATGCATTTCTTCATGGTTCATGCCATTTAAAAATATGGCCATCAACCAAGAGCTTACCTGATAGGCCGGAATTGATTCATCAGTAAACCCATTTACCATAAATTCAATCTGATCTTTTGTAAGTTCTTTCCCGTCACGCTTTGCTGTAATAATCTCGTATGCTGTCATAGTCTACTTTTTAATAATCAATATGTGATAAATAATCTTAATAATCGCCTTTTCCAGCTTTGCCCGTAGTAACAATTTCCACACTGGCGCTTGCCCCGATACGTGTTGCCCCGGCCTCTACCATTTTACAGGCCTCGTCGTAACTGCGTACACCGCCGCTTGCTTTTACGCCCATGGAAGCGCCGACTACTTTGCGCATTAAGGCCACGTCTGTCACCGTTGCGCCACCTGTGCTAAACCCGGTGGATGTTTTAACAAAATCCGCCCCGGCTTTTTTAGCGATGGTACAAGCCGTCACCTTTTCCTCGTCTGTAAGCAGACAGGTTTCTAAAATCACTTTTACTATTTTACGCCCTGCCGCCCGCACAACCGAGCGGATGTCGTGTTCAACCAAAGAAAGATCACCCGATTTTAAGGCGCCGATATTTATCACCATATCAACTTCCTGCGCACCATGATTGATAACCTGGCGTGCTTCGGTTGCCTTTACTTCCGGAAGGGTTGCCCCTAGTGGGAAGCCGATCACCGTGCAGACTTTCACATCGGTACCGCGCAATAATTTATAAGAATGGTTTACCCATGTTGGGTTAACGCAAACTGAGGCAAAATTATTTTCTTTGGCCTCGGCACAGATTGTTTCAATCTCGTCGCGGGTGACGTCCGGTTTTAATAAAGTATGGTCAATCCAGCGCGCCATTTCATATTTAGGAGGGCACGTTGGCGCCACAACTCCAACACGGCTGGCCCCAAACGAAACAAGGTCATTGGCCGCGTCATAACTGAACGGGCGCAAATGATTTTTTGAACAGGTCGGGCACTCGGTGATGCTGGAATCGGCAATGACCTGACTGATAATATTATCAATTATTTCCGGTGTAATTGTTGACATGGTTGTTCCTGGTTTTTATTTAAAATTGAAGTTTGAAACTCGGATAATACCTAAACCAAATTTCGAATTTTTCATCCTACCGCTAAATCAATATCATCCACTATGCCAAGGATAAGCGCCTGGACGGGGATTTCCTTGTCCTGCAAAACAATCTGTGCCGAACCGCCTTCTTTCATCACTAATACACGGTCGCCTTTTCCGGCCTCAACCGTATCGATGGCTAAATAATCTTTGCCTTCCTCTTTCCCGGCAAGATCAAGAGGCTGGACAATCATTATTTTTTTTCCTACAAAATGATCGTTTTTTACAGTTGAGGTAATGCTTCCGATTACTTTACAAATTTGCATAGTTTTTTATTCTTATCTTGATTTCATTTATGATATAATGGGTTTATTCCCCATAATGCGACCACATTCTAAGAATACGGATTACCTTGTCTTCTTCCCTTACTTCATAAACCAATCGGTGTTTAATATTTATCCTTCGGGAATAAGCGCCGGTTAAATTTCCCACAAGTTTTTCAAAGGGTGGCGGATTTTGAAAAGGATCGATTTGGATAATTTTGATGAGCTCTTGAGCTTTTTTATCCAAATTTACCTGGGTTAATTTTTTGGCATCTTTTAAGGCAAATTTACTATAAAGGATTTTATAAGCTACCATTCCACAGAATCGCTAAAATCAGTGTCCGCCGCATTCATCGACTCCTGAATTGTTGAAACCATATTAGGAATAGAGTTTAAATAAAGCGTTTCCTCGATTGCCTGCCAATCATCCTGCGAAAGCATTACAACATTATTTCTTTTTCCTGTAATCAGGATGGGTTCATGCGTCTGGGCAGTTTCATCCATAATCTTGTATATATTTGCCCGTGCCTGGCTTACAGTGATTGTTTTTGCCATATTTCACCTATAAATTAATTAACTTTAGCCATAGTACCAAATACCGTACGCTTTGTCAAGGAATCCAACATTTATTAAATAATTTGAAACTCCCTCTGCATTGTCAAAGAAAAGACCCTACATCAGCCGATCCTTCATGTTTTAAAGAGGAATCTAAATATTGATGACGAAGATCCCCGAAAAAAATCAACCAAAATGACAGTGAGTATTTAAGGCTCATTTTGAATATTACATCATCGCCTGTACTTCGCCCATAAAACGATCGGCCAACGCTTTGGCCTGTTCCATGTCCGGCGCTTCGGTCATTACACGAACAATGGGTTCAGTGTTGGATTTACGCAGGTGCACCCAGGTTTTTCCAAAATCGATTTTTACACCATCGAGCAGGTTTATTTGCTCGTCTTTGTACTTTTCAGCAAAAGCGGCCAGCACTTTGTCCGGGTCCATTCCTTCAACACTTACTTTTTCTTTGACCATTTTATATTGAGGCAACTCTAAAAACAAATCACGCATTGTGCCTTGGTTTTCAGCCATGTATTGCAGGGTCATAGCCACGGCCAAAGGTGCGTCGCGCCCTAAATGAAGTTCCGGGAGGATTACCCCGCCGTTGCCTTCGCCGCCTATAATGGCATCTATTTCGATCATCTTTACGGCCACATTTATTTCGCCGACTTTGCTGCGTACAAACATGCCATTAAAATAATTTGTAATATCTTCCGATGCGCGCGAGGTGGACATATTTACAGCCACCCGACCCATTTTTTTTGAGAGGACAAGTTTTACGGCCAGTGCCAGCGTGTATTCCTCACCGATGGGTTCGCCTGTATTATCCACGATGGCACAACGGTCTACATCCGGGTCTACCGCAAAACCGACATCGGCCTTTTCTTTTATCACCGCTTCTTGTAGTTGGGTCAGGTTTTCCGGAAGTGGTTCAGGCGTATGGGCAAATTTCCCATTGGGTTCTCCGTTGATTACTGTTACATCACAGCCCAGTTGTTCCAAAAGCTGCGGCACAATTAAACCACCGGCCCCGTTGACACAATCTGAAACGACTTTAAACTTTTTTTGACGGATTAAATCGACATCGATATAATCCAGTTTTAAAATCTCTTCATTATGGCGCGCATTGGCCAGGTCATCTATCTCATCCGAACCAAGACCGTCCCATTCCTGTAATTTGTATTCATGGTTGTCGCCCATTTTATAAACTTTGGCCGCATCGTCCGGCTCTAAAAAACGCGCATTATGGTCCATAAATTTTAAGCCGTTCCACTGGATCGGGTTATGGCTGGCCGTAATGGCAATTCCGCCTGCCGCTTTATGGTGTTCTATGGCCATCTGGACTGTTGGCGTGGGCACGATGCCAATATCGATTACACGGCAGCCGGTGGCGATTAGGCAACCTTTAACAATATTCGATACAAATGGGCCTGAGACGCGCGAATCACGCCCAAGGATAATTGTGCCACCTTTTAAAAAAGTACCAAATGCCAATGTATATTTTTCGATTACTTCCGGGGTGAGCGTAGAACCGACTTCTCCCCGAATACCTGAAACAGAAACCATTAATCGCGACAAATTTCCCTCCATTAAATGGGTTTGATTTAGACTATTAGAAGAGGAGAAATATAATCCTGCCACTCCGTAAATACAAGCCGATTAAGGATTTAATCCACAAGGGTAGATTAATTTTGCTTGCTGGAATAAAACACGTTTAAACTACTTTTTAGTAATATGTGAACTTTTTGTGAGTAATTCATCTTATAATTGACCTACAATATTTTAACTGTAAAAAAATAGGGATTTTAATTTATGATCAAAGTAACGGCTTTCATAACTCTTCTCATTTTTGTTTTTTCATGTAGCACCTCTACTTCTGGTGATGACACCAATAAAATTACTACGGGAACCCGTAAAGAAGCAGCCGATTTTTCTTATACGACCGTTACAGGTGAAACGCATACACTTTCTGATTATAAAGGCAAAGTAGTTTATATCTTTTTTTTGGGATCATTTTGCCCAATCTGCATTGGTAATGCACCGGGTACCGTTATAGTGGATAAAAAATATGATGAATCAGAAGTTCAGGTACTCGGCCTGGATGTATGGGATGGCACAGGCTCGCAAGTACTGGCCTTTATCGGCAGCACCGGCGTGGAATATCCCGTTTTGCAAAACGCCAGCAGCACTCAAAGTAAATATGGCGTACGCTACGACTATTCCGTTTTGATTGATAAGCAGGGCCGCGTTGCTTATACCGAAGAAGGGGTAAATGCCACAGAAATAAGCTTAAATATTGATGCCCTTTTGGCAGAATAACAGTTTTATTATCTAAAATTTATTAAAAATATCAGGGGTTCAATTTGCGAAAATTTCTAATTCTTTTACTGATTGGCCAAACATTGCTGTTTGCCAACTCAAAAATCAATGACTTTAAACTTAAAGATTTAAATAACCGCAGTAAGACATTTTCTGAACTAAAAGGGGAAAAATTTACAATCCTGGATTTTTGGGCCACCTGGTGCAAACCTTGTCTTTTGGCCATTCCCAAGTTAAATGAAATCTATGATACTTATCGTGATAAAGGGGTCGAGATCATCGGCATTAATACAGACAGCCCGCGCAACAGTGCAAAAGTCAGGCCCTTTGTAAAATCTTATAAAATCAAATATCCCATCTTGCGTGATCCAAATAATGAAGTTACAGGCGAGCTAAACGTGACGGCATTTCCCACGCTTTACATAATTAATTCTAAAAATGAAATTGTTTATACTCACATCGGCTTTCGTCCCGGCGATGAAAAATTATTGATTGAGGAACTTGAAAAACTACTTGAGAATTAGAATGATCCCAAAAAAAACAATCCTGCTACTCCTGATGATTTTCAGCACCACGCCTTTATTCGCCCAGTTTAGCGGTTCAAATCAGGCTAGCTATCAGGTTGGCAACCAACCAACACGAGAACCTGCAAACAGAACAAATTTATACAACCAGCTCAATTTTCGGTATAATAAAAACAATCTCTCTTTTGGATTACGGGCAGAAATTTTTAACACAGATTCGCCCTTTGAATATAACCGGATTTCTCAAAAATATGTACGCTATAAAAGTGACGGATTGCAAGTGCAATTTGGTAACTTTTATGAAAACCTGGGCAAACTTGTTCTACGGTCGTACGAAATACCCGGCACCATTTATGAAGATAATTTTACACAACAGCGCTATGGTTTTTATAAAGATATAGAAGGGCTCTCCCTGCGTTATGAAAATGATTATTTTGCGACTAAAATGATTTTCGGCAGGCCACTCGATTTTTCCCGGCCACCGGAGGCCGGACGAAAGATACGTCGTAAATCCATTGTTCAGGGCGGCGAGGTAAATTTTTATTTATTGGACGAATTCACGCCGGGCTATATTTATTTGCGCAGCGATAAAGCCGGCGAGGTGACGGAATATACAGGTTTGAATGTTGATGGTTTCCTTAACGATGACCTTCAATATTATGCAGAATACATCCAAAACGGCTCACCGCAGTATGATATATTTGCTTTTGGCAAAGCGAGCCCCCATGCTTTTTATAGCTCAGTAAACTATAGTTTTGAGTGGCTTAGCATTACAGCGGAATATAAAGATTATAACGATTTTACACTGGATTTTAACGATCCCCCTCAATTGGTAAAAGAGCATTCTTACACATTGCTTAACCGCGCCACCCACGCCATCGAGCCATCGAATGAAACAGGCTACCAGGTGGAATTTCTTTTTAATATTGGTGATTTTAATACAATCACCTTAAACCACTCGCAAGCTACCAATATATATAGAAATTCAGAGGTTGAGTTTTTTGAATATTACGCAGACATCAATTACTATCTTGACGATGATATAATCGCAAAAGCTTTTGTAGATTATTCGCAAGATGAGATTTTTAGCGCGTATAACCGCTATGCCACCGGGGCTGGGATTGAAAGCTCCCTATTTGACCAGTGGAGTGTGGCCACAGAATTTCAGTATCAACAATTTGAAAAAGATTTTGCCGAAATTGCAAACAACCCAAGTCAGGATTATCAAGCAAAAAACTTTTTATACTCGATAGGATTTAGCTACGGGCCAGAGTTTTCATTAAGCGCTGTAATCGAGATGTCCGACGATCGTGAATATACCAACAGACTGGTCAATAAAAAGAAAGATATTATTATAAGCTGGCCTGCGGTGAACGTGAGCTACCAGTACGATCAGGATAATACACTTTCTTTGTTTTATGGAAAACGCCGTGAAGGCAATGCCTGTACCGGCGGCATCTGTTACCAGGTACTGGCCTTTGATGGGGTTGAGTTTAAAATAAACAGTCGATTTTAACAATTTTATAAAACAGGAGAATTCCCATGAAAACATTTTTTAAAACCATATTCAGTGTACTGGTTTTGAGCAACCTTGCTTTTTCCCAGGTAGGCAATGAGGCACCGGATTTTAGCCTGGATAAACTTTCTGGTGGAAAAGGTGTTCTTAGCGATCATCCCGGCAAAGTAATCTATATTAACTGGTTCGGTTATGGTTGCTCGGTTTGCCTTGGTGAAGGCAAAGCAACCCAGGAAGATATCGTGGACAAATACAGCGATACACAACTTAAGGCCTTTGGGATTGATGTTTGGAACGGTACGGCCTCGCAGGTGCAATCTTTTAAAAACAGCACCAGCATTAATTATGAGCTTCTTTTAAAAGGGAGCAGCACTGCTTCGGATTATGGCGTTACATACCAATATAGCATTGTGATTGACCAACAAGGTGTCATCCAATACTACGGTCGGTCAAATAAAATTTCTGAAATAAATTCAAAAATCCAGGAATTATTAACAGCGACTTCAATTGATAAAGAATTCGGGATTCCGATTAAATTTGGCCTAAAAAATAATTACCCTAATCCTTTTAACCCGCAAACCCGCATTCCATTTTCAGTTGATAAAACCCAAAATATTAAGCTGGCAATTTATAATATTTCCGGCCAGCTTGTACGCACCCTCATCAATGCCCGTTTTGCTAAAGGAAATTTTGAAGCTGTATGGAAAGGAAAGGACGATTCGGGTCAAAATGTCGCTTCTGGGATTTATTTTTCACGGTTGCAAGGTGAAGGGACAAGCAGCATGAAACAGCTTATTCTTATAAAATAAAAGTCTATATCCCTCGCGCCTGAACCTTAATTAAATATGGGCTCAGGCGCTTTCTTCTTTTATTCATATTTTGCCTCACGACTAAAAACATTACTAATTGACTTGACCCACGGGCTATTAAAATGTAACTTTTGTTAACAGTGAAAACTTCGTATTCAAAATCCTGTAGGCAAAATGCACATACTGCGAACCATATTTATTCTATCCATCCTGTTATTTTATAAAAATGGCCGGGCGCAGGAACCCGATGGCCCCATCTTTACAATGCTGCAATCCAACCAGATTACCGGCATGATCCCTGATATCAGCGATGCCTACGGTGTAGCTTTCCGCGATGTAAACAACGACAAACACCCCGATATTTATTTTACCTCTTTCAGAAACCTTAACCGCCTTCTTATAAATAATGGCGGGCTAATCCCTTTTGTGGACCGTACAATTTTTTCCGGGACAGGCGGCTATTTGATGACCCACGGCAACACCAATCTTGAGCTGGGTGCAAACATGGCGGATTATGACAACGATGGCCTGCCCGATCTATTCCTGGCCGGATGGGGAAAAACCCATAAACTTTTACGCAACCAAGGACAGGTGATTTTTGAAGATACCACGACCAATCTCAACACCCCCGGAAAAATGGATGCCAACCAGGGATTGTGGTTCGATGCGGACAATGACGGCTTTCTCGATTTATATATTAGCGATGAACACCAAAGCAACCGGCTGTTAAAAAATCTGCAAAACGGCTCGTTTAAAGAGGTTTTGTGGACAGATACTTTCATCGACAGGGCTGTTAGCCAAGGTGTGGCAAATTGTGATGTTGAGATGGATGGCGATGAGGACTTGTATGTTTCCAACTGGTTTGAGCCGGATTATCTGCTCATAAACGATGGGTATGGAAAGTTCAAAAAGCTGCGCTTGCGCTTGCCCACGCTTACGGATTCAATCTCTACAAACAGCAGCTCCTTTGCCGATTTGGACAATGATGGCGACCCGGATTTGCTAGTTGCCGGAAATAATGGATTTGTTTATTACTATGAAAACCAGTCCGATTCTGCAAATATAAAATTTGTTGAAATAACCAATCACCCCTTTTATAATCTAGGCAACCGGGTCTTTGGCCTGCTGATCGAAGATTTTAACATGGATGGCTGGTTGGATTGTTTTATTACCACGCGTGGCGAGAACCGCCTGTACATAAATGATGGCGCCGGCGGGTTTTATAAAAAGTATGATTCGGACAAACGCTCTATTTACAGCACGGGTTCTTCCGCGGCAGATATTGACCGCGATGGCGATTTGGATATCGTTGTCTCCAACAAATCGGATAATTGCCAGGTTTATTTGAACCCCACAAACAGCAAAGATTATTTACGTCTCAAGTTTTTAGGCGTTACCTCCAACCGGGATGCCGTGGGCACCAAGGTGTTCTTTTACAG
Source organism: Calditrichota bacterium (assembly GCA_024277115.1). Lineage (GTDB taxonomy): Bacteria > Calditrichota > Calditrichia > Calditrichales > J004 > JABFGF01. The sequence goes on along the minus strand of JAJRVW010000034.1, from coordinate 16,601 downwards.
TCAACAGGATAGCGAACGCACTTTTCTGGGCTATCGCGATGTAAATGTGAACACGTCGTACCTTTCATCAAAACCACCGGAAATACTTTTCGGGACAAAAGGCATTGAACGGCTGGTTGTTGATGTAATTTTTCCATCGGGCGTAACGATCACAAAAGAGTTTACCAAGTTTGGCCGGACACGAAAAATACGCGAATACCGCGGGGCCATACAATCGTATTACATCACCTTAAAGGCGTTGAAAATATTAACCAACCGGCCCAGTTTTTGGATAAACAGCTTATTGGTTTTAGCGATTATTTTATTTATCGCCGCCTATCTTTTTCTTGGCCTTAAACGCTATTTCTGGTCGGCATTCAATATTTCATTTCAACTTTCCCTCTGGTTTGTGATAAGCTTGTTCCTGTTTATATTTCTTAAAAATACATCAACTTTTATAATTTTATCGACTATTTTAAGCCTGGCCTTTTTTAGTATTATTTTTCTCACGCTCTATTCCGAGCATTTTCTCCGCCTGCGCCGCAAAAGGGATTCCATTCGCAATATGTTGCAAAATTTATCGGACCGGATTATTAATATCCACGATAACAAGCTACTTGCCGAAGAGATAGTCGAAACCATCAACAAGCATCCCGAAATAAAAGGCGCTTCGTTTTACACTTTAAATACGGCCGGTAAACTGGAACTGGTTTATGGCTCAAACACGTTTAAAAAGACAATTGATCCGGGCAAGGCCGTAACACATTTGATAGAAAACCAAAACAGCTTCACGGCAGAAGAGATTGGACAAAACAACCCTTTTAATGCCAGCCTTAACACTTTTCTTTCTGTTAAACTAAAAGAAATGATCTTTGGACTGATTGCCATAAACATGCCCGATAACACCAGCGCCATCAACCTGGAAGATATTTCGCGGCTTACCTCCATTGCCAGCCAGGCGGCCATTGCAATCGAGAACAATAATTATATCGAAGAAACTGCTGATTTGATTGAGCAATTGACCAGCGCAAAAATCAGGGAGCAATATATCGCCCAGTTGGAAAAATCCAACTCCGATCTTGATGAAAAGAACAAAGAGTTAAACCGCCTTTTTAAGGAACTGCGGGAAAAAGAGGCACAACTGATCCACTCCGAAAAAATGGCCTCGCTTGGACAGCTTGTGGCAGGCATCTCGCACGAACTAAACAACCCAATCAGTTTTATTTACACAAATATGAAGGTAATAACCGAGTACATCGATGACCTCAATAATTTATTAAGTTCCGTCACCAATACAGAAACTAAAGCACAAATTGATGGCGTGCTTGAGGAGCTTAAAGGTATAATCGAAGACAGCGCAAACGGTAGTAAAGCAATCAAAGAGATCGTAAAAGACCTTAAAAATTTCTCGCGGCTGGATGAGGCAGAATGGAAAGAATCAAAAATTAGCGAAATAATTGAGTCCTGTCTTAAAATTTTAAAATCACAAATCCCACCAACAATTAAAGTTGAGCTTACGCTAAAGGACGACCCGACTTTTCTCTGCAATCCCGGGCAGCTAAACCAGGTTTTTTTAAATTTACTGACCAACGCTTATCAGGCCATAAAGGAAAATGGCACCATCTCTGTTTCAGCAAAACGCACAGATAATTTTCTTTTAGTCGATGTATCGGATACGGGCGATGGCATCCCCGGGAAAATCCTTAAAAAAATATTTGATCCCTTTTTTACCACCAAACCGGTTAACCAGGGAACGGGGTTGGGGCTAAGTATTTCTTACTCGATCATAAAAAAACATAATGGTATTTTGTCCGCAAAAAACGCCCCCGGCAAGGGCACTATCTTTTCTATAAAACTCCAATTAAATCTGGAAAGGCCCGTTGAAAATGCATAAAGCCAGCATACTTATCGTTGACGATCAAAAGGAAACCCTAAACTCCTTACGGCGAATATTCCAACGGGAGTATACTGTTTTTACTGCACTAAGCGGGGCAGAGGGCCTTGAAATAATTGGAAGAAACAAGATAACTGTCATCCTTTCCGATCAGCGTATGCCGGAGATGGATGGCGTAACATTTTTAAAAAATGCCTACCAATTACAGCCTGAGGCCATCCGAATTATGGTAACCGGCTATGCCGATATTGAAGCTTCGATCAACGCGGTAAATGAAGCAAAAATCTATCAATATATTTCCAAACCATTTGAACCTGACGAATTAAAGCTCGTTGTAAAAGGCGCCGTGGAACGCTATAACCTTGCGGACAAGAACCGAACCTTACAGAAAGAACTCATTAAGCATAACGCGGTTTTGAAGAAAGAAAATACCGAGCTTAAAACACAGTTCTCTCAGGATTTAGACCTCGGCAATTTTATTGGGCATAGCCCCGCCATGCAGAAAATATTTAAACTTGTAAAAAAAGTTATGAACACGCCCACCTCCGTCCTGCTTCTTGGTGAAACCGGAACAGGGAAAGAGATGCTGGCAAAAATGATCCACTATAACAGCAACCGTAAAGAGAAAATGTTTGTTGTTCAAAATTGCGGCGCCATCCCCGATACCTTGTTACAAAGTGAACTTTTCGGCCATGTAAAAGGCGCGTTCACCGGGGCAATAAACGATAAAATGGGCTTATTTGAACAAGCTGATAACGGCACTATTTTTCTCGATGAAATTGGCGACACCTCACAGGCCTTACAAATTGGCCTGTTGCGTGTTTTACAGGAAGGCGAGATAAAGCCTGTTGGCAGTTCAAAAACCATCAAGGTAGATGTAAGGGTTATAGCCGCTACCAATCGCGACTTGCTGCAAGATGTAGAAGATGGCCGTTTCCGGGAAGACCTATATTACAGGCTGAACGTTTTCCCCATAAATATCCCGCCTTTACGAGAGCGCAAAGAGGATATTCCTGAACTGGTGCAATTTTTTATTGAAAAATATTCTTCACGTATTTCAAAACAGATCCCGGGAATTACGGAAGCTGTTTTACATTACCTCACAGAGTTTACATTCCCCGGAAATGTCCGTGAGCTCGAAAACGAAATAGAACGCATGGTCACATTGGCAGACGATGGTTCCCAAATTGGCATCGAGGAACTCTCAGACCGGTTTAAAGTAAGCCGTGTTAACATCGCCGCGCCACTTAGCTTTACTCAATTAAAACCGGCTATAGAACAACTCGAGATAACCTTGATTTCCAACGCCCTTAAAAAGACCAAAGGTAATATATTAAAAGCGGCCGAAATCTTAAATATCAGCCGTGTTGGTTTACATAAAATGTTAAAGCGGCACAATATACCTGTCTCTGAGTTTAAAACCGCCTTTTAAGTAAACGGTGTTTACATTGACCAGGGGATTGCAATCATTGTTTACAGTAAATAAGGAAAATAATATATTATTCCTGTAACCTCCGACAACACCTCAACGTCCTATACCTATGTATATTGGACATAGATTGATAAAGATCATCTAAATTTACATCATTCATCCTTTCAATAAGTCTGGCATGATTATTGAATATATTCTGTAAAAATTACGGAGAAGTAAAATGAAAACACTAATATTATTTCTACTAAGCTTTCTTTTCACATCGTGCTATACACAATTTGCACCAGCCAGGCATGATGACGATTATGTGGTTAAAAGGGAGCGTACCTATAAAAAGTTTAATGAGCCCCGACAGGATGAAGAATACGTCTATGAGGACGAGCAGGAGTCTCCCGAGTATCAGGAAGAATATTATGAAGATGATGATACTTTTCAGACTGTCGAGATTACTGAATACCATTATAGTGTGAGGCCATATATTTACAGCTATCGCTATTCACATTATGATCCATGGGACTATTACTGGTACGATTATTATCGTCCCTATAGACCGGGTTATTCCATTGGCTACAGATCCGGTTATTATGACCCATACTGGACAGGTTTTAATTGTGGCCCGTATGATCGGTTTTATTATGACCCGTGGGATTCATGGTATGGTTACACTATCGGTTACGATCCATATTACGACCCATACTATTACAATTCGTATTATTACGGATATGGTTATGGATATGGATACGATTATGGTTACTACGGCGGATACAGGGATGGCGTTGTAGATACTCGCCGCGGTAAGCGTCCATTTGCAACTTCGGGCAAGCAGAGAAAAGATGGCGGTGTTTTAATGCCGACCCGTCCAACCCGTCCCAACAGGCCAAACACGGTTGCAGATAATAATGAAATAAATATGCCAACTTTGACCCCGATAAGTAGCCGTCCCGGACGCCCTACGGGAGAAAGGAAACCTAAAACCGAAACGACTCTTACTGGGTTTAGCAAGGGGAATTCAGAAATTGGACGGATAACAGAAAAAAGGCCGCCTGTAAAAAATAGTACGACAACCCGTAGTCCAATTGAAAAAAATAAAGTATCTGTCGACAACAGAGAGATCACAAAAAATACACGCACCAATGATAACAACAGGCGCTATGAACGCAAATATTATCCTTCATCGGAGCGCATTAAATCGGAATTGAATAATTCCCGCAAGGAAGCAAAATCGACAGTACGTAAAAAATATCCGGAACAGAGAAGTCAAGATAAATACAGACCCAAAGAGAGAAGAAATACCGTTGACAATACTTCTGGTGAGAGAAGAAGAAACAGTGCACCAACAAAAATAAAATCCAGCAAGGTGCGGAAAAAGACATATAGCCCAAAACCGGAAAAGAGAACACGAAGTTCAGCGCCATCTAAAAAAAGCTATAGAAAAAGTAAGCCAGCAAAAAGTTCGGGTAAGTCGAGCCATTCCAAATCGAGTTACCGGGAAAGCAAGCCTTCCCGGAAAAGCTACTCAGCGCCAAAATCATCCGGAAGTAGCCGCCCGTCCAGATCATCTGTACACTCACGGCCATCCCGTTCGTCAGGATCGAGCTCGCATGGTACACGGTCAAGATCATCCTCGGGAAGCAGCAGACGTTCACACAGAAAATAAGGGTTAGATAAGATGAAATTAATTATAAACAGTCTAATTATGATTATGCTTTTTATGTCAACGGCGTTTACACAAAGCGCCCAAGAAGGCATCGAGCTGATTGAAAATGAATCAGGGTTTGGAATTCGGGCGGCCGGTATGGGAAACGCTTATAACGCCGTTGCCAATGACTATTCGGCTATATACTGGAACCCGGCAGGATTGGCACAAATGGAGCGCGGCCAATTATCCGGAGAATTGTACCACAATACTTTTGATAATAGCGTGGATTATCTGGGTAAAAACTTTAGTGACAGCCGTACATTTACCAAATTAAAAAGTCTGGGCCTGGTCTTTCCTTTCCCCGTTGCGCGTGGCAGTTTTGTGATTGCCTTTGGCTATCAGCGGCTAAATGATTTGGATGCTTTCTCTGATTTTGGCGGATTTTCAACTGGCACAAATTCATTTAGAATTTATAATCCGGACACAGAAAAAGAAGATGCGACCTTTAATAAGAATATCCAGCAAGACTATGCCATATTTAACGAAGGCAGCATGGATCATTGGTCTTTTGCTGCGGCTCTTGACCTCTCGGAAAATTTTTCTGCCGGTTTGACACTTAATTTTTTTGGAGGCAATAAAACATACACGCTTGATTACTTACAAACAGATACTCAAAATAACTGGCAAGATATTCCCGATGATTTTAAAGATTATAATCATAGAAGAAGGGTTTTAGGTGATTACTCCGGATTTAACGCCAAGCTCGGCGGCCTTTTCCGTCTTTCAAAAAATTTACAACTTGGTACGACCATCACCTTTCCTTATTCGATTACGGTAGATGAAGAATGGTCAGAAAGTTTTGCATTGAACTATGATGAGGATGGTGTTTTTAGCGATGGCTCAGACGATGGGACTTTTGATTATCTTGTCGAAATCCCATTTCAATTTGGTGCAGGGTTAAGCTACTCCAATAAATTATTAACAGTAAGTTCATCTTTTGATTATCGTGATTGGTCCCAGTTAAAATTTGCAGTGCCGTCCAACCGTGAATTGACAAGTGGATATGATGAACTTTTACTTGAAAACGGAACAATTCGTGAAGATTATCAGGCCGTATTGGTGTATGCTTTTGGGGGCGAGGTAAAAGTGCCCGGCACCGGCCTAATGCTACGCGGAGGCTATAGAAACCTGCCAAGTCCAAAGAAAAATGTGAGCAGTGATTATGATAAACAGTTTTACAGCGCTGGCCTGGGTTACAGTGTTGACCGCAGGACAACGGTTAATGTAAGTTATACCGAAGGAAGCTGGCGCAGGGACTTTGATTATCTTTTTAGTACGGGAACCACGTCTGAAAACATAAAAAGTAAAACGATTCTGTTTGGCCTAAACTATAATTTTTGAAACCAAGACTGGTATCTAGCGGAAGTAGAAAAACTCAGAAGGAGGATTCTCATGCGGAAAATAAACATACATAAAATCAGCCTGATTTTTGAAAAATTTCAGATCAACCTTTTATTTACAATTTTATTTTACAACTCCGTCCGTACTTTATTCGTTTAGCACAGGTTATATTCCTATAAATCTTCTCCAACCATAGCCTTGTACAATCATATCCAGATTACATCACGCCTAAAAAAATGGGTTACCTGGTTTCAGGTAACCCATATAAATATTTCAATCTGTAACACCTCTCAAACAAATCAAATCTGGCATTTTGTAAATATCTTTTTAGAGACTTGTTAATTCTTTTTAAAAACAAGTCTGCACATAGCCAAGATTATTTCACAGCAGCCTTAAAATATTCACGGCGCATGCGGGCAATCCCGGAAATTGAAATTTCCTTCGGGCACACCGCTTCGCATTCCTGAATATTTGTACAAGCGCCAAACATTTCCGCATCCATTTGGGCAACCATATTTTCGGCACGTTGTTTCGCCTCAATTTTACCTTGAGGCAGCAAAGACAATTGCGAAATTTTAGCGCCCACAAATAAGGAAGCCGATGCATTTGGGCAAGAGGCCACACAAGCCCCACAACCTATACAAGCGGCCATATCCATCGCCAAATCTGAGTCTTCCTTGGGGATTAAGATGGAGTTTGCCTCGGCAGCGCTACCGGTTTTAATGGAAATATAACCGCCCGATGCCATAATTCGGTCGAAAGCTTTACGGTCAACAACCAGGTCTTTTATTACCGGAAAGGCCCTTGCCCGCCATGGTTCGATCGTAATGGTCTCACCATCTTTAAAGTGGCGCATATGAAGCTGGCAAACCGTTGTCGCCTTTTGCTCACCATGGGCGATGCCGTTTATAACCACCCCACACGTTCCACAAATTCCTTCACGGCAATCGCTGTCAAATTCAACAGGGTCATCGCCTTTCAGGGAAAGGTCCTCGTTTAAAACATCCAGCATTTCCAGAAAAGACATCTCGGTGGAAACATCTTTTACATGATATTCAACCATCTTGCCGGAGCTTTTTGCATTTTTTTGACGCCAAATTTTTAAGGTCAAATTTATTAACTTTTCCATACTTCGCCGCTCCTTATTTATAACTTCGCTGGGTCAGTTTAACATTTTCAAATACCAATTCTTCTTTATGTAATTCCGGGTTCTTTCCTTCACCTTTATACTCCCACACAGCTGCGTAAGAAAAGTTCTCATCATCACGTTTTGCCTCGCCCTCTTCAGTTTGGCTTTCCAAACGGAAATGACCGCCACACGATTCTGCACGGTTTAAAGCATCCCGCGCCATCAGTTCGCCAAGCTCTAAAAGATCGGCCACACGCCCGGCCATCTCAAGGTTTTTGTTCAATTCCTCGCCCGTACCCGGTACTTTTACATTTTGCCAAAAATCTTCACGCAGTTTTGGGATTTCAACAAGGGCTTTTTTAAGCGATTCTTCCGTCCGCGCCATGCCAACATTTTCCCACATAATATGGCCAAGCTCCCTGTGAAAAGTACGGATTGTTTTATTGCCGTTAATACTCAATAATTTCTTGTTCTTTTCAACGACTTCATTTTCAACCGTCTTAAATTGCTCTGTGTCGGTCTTTAATTCATCCGCATCTACACCGGCTAAATAATCATTGATAGTATAAGGCAAAACAAAATAACCATCGGCCAGGCCTTGCATAAGGGCGCTTGCCCCCAATCGGTTGGCGCCATGGTCCGAAAAGTTTGCCTCTCCCGCAACATATAAGCCGGGGATTGTACTCATCAAATTATAATCGACCCACAAGCCGCCCATAGTATAATGCACTGCCGGATAAATACGCATCGGGACTTTATACGGATTTTCACCGGTAATTTTTTCGTACATATCAAACAAGTTTCCATAACGCTCGCGGATTACATTCTCACCAAAAGTTTTGATCGCCTCTTCAAAATCCAGGTAAACGGCCAAACCGGTTGAGCCAACGCCACGCCCGTCATCGCAGGCTTCTTTGGCATTACGCGAGGCCACATCCCGTGGAACCAGATTGCCAAAACTCGGGTATTTACGTTCCAAAAAATAATCCCGCTCATCTTCAGGAATATCTTTTGCCGCCCGTTTATCCCCTTTTTTCTTGGAAACCCAGATCCGCCCGTCATTACGCAGGCTCTCGCTCATAAGGGTAAGCTTAGATTGATGATCGCCCGAAACAGGGATACAGGTTGGATGGATTTGTGTATAACAGGGATTAGCAAATCCTGCGCCTCTTTTGTGTGTACGCCATGCTGCTGTTGCGTTGGAATTAACCGCATTGGTAGAAAGATAAAAAACCGTCCCATAACCGCCGGTAGCCAAAACAACAGAATGTCCCGCGTAGCGTTCAATCTCGCCGGTTACCAGGTTACGGACAATAATGCCGCGTGCTTTGCCATCTTCCACAACCAAATCAAGCATTTCACGTAGCTCAAAAAGCTCAACCATCCCTGTTTTAACTTGCCGCATTAAAGAGCTGTAAGTACCTAAAAGTAATTGCTGGCCTGTTTGGCCACGAGCATAAAACGTACGCGATACCTGCGCCCCGCCAAAAGAACGGTTGGCCAAGTTGCCGCCATACTCACGGGCAAAATGAACACCTTGCGCCGTAGCCTGATCGATTATATTATTTGAAACCTGTGCCAGGCGGTACACATTCGCCTCACGTGAGCGGTAATCGCCGCCTTTGATAGTATCATAAAACAGGCGCCAGATATTATCATTGTCATTCGGATAATTTTTTGCCGCGTTAATGCCACCCTGTGCCGCGATACTGTGGGCACGGCGGGCAGAATCCTGAATGCAAAATGATTTTACATTATAACCCATTTCTGCTAAAGAGGCGGCAGCCGATGCGCCTGCTAAACCTGTCCCGACGACCAGCACCGTGTATTTACGTTTATTTTTGGGGTTAACAAGTTTAATTTTTTCTTTGTGATTGTCCCACTTTTCGGTAAGAGGGCCATCAGGGATTTTTGAATCTAATTTCATACAGCACCTCCTGTAAAATGGATATAAATCGGGATAGCGATAAAACCAACACTAACAATTACAGCCACTAAAAAACCCACTTTATAGATAAATGGCGTAAAGCGGTTGCCATTCAATCCTAAAGATTGAAAAGCACTCCAGACACCGTGACTTAGGTGTGTTCCCAATAAAATCATCATAATTACATAATACGCTGTATTTATTGGATCGGCATAAAACTCATATACCGTTTTATATAAATCACGGATTTGATTGCCATCAACCGTGGTCATATAAACTGCACCAAATTTGAAGTGGGTGATATGCAGAACAAGAAAAATGATCAGCAAAATACCTGTGTAGATCATGGTAGAAGTAGCAAAGCCTTTTTTACTTTCCCGGCCGGCCGATTTGGAAACAGCATATTTAACGGGACGCGCTTTGCGGTTTTCCAGGGTCACCTTTATTGCAAAAAACAAGTGAACCAAAAGAGATGCCGCGAGGATCAATTCGACAAGAATAAGCGCACCACCAAGACCTGATAAAAAATGTGCGTATTTATTAAAGGGTGTAGGATCTTTTAGTAAAAGAGTTGTGTTGCCAATAAAATGACCTACGGCAAACCCGGCCCAGCTAAGCCCTGTTATAGCCAACAACAGCTTTTTACCAATCGATGATCGAAATATTTGCGAGATTTGCATATCGCTTTTCTCCGAAGTTAGATTAATTTATGGTGAATAGTTTTGTATTCAGTTTATGGATTACAAATAAGGGGAACTTACAAACTCCAAATTATATCAGCAACAATTTTTATCCGTTCATACCTAATTTTTTATTTTTATTCTACTTTCCCACATCTGTACTGAATAAGAGAAAATAAATGATGCCCAAAGTATTCAACCCACAAATTCACGAATATTTCTTTTTTCTTACATTAGTAGCTTACTGAAGCAAATATCCTGGTTGTAATTTTCAATTTTAAGGATTCAAATAAAAACCCTATTTACCTTACTTTTAACTTCAATAGTTCAATAATAAGCTTTTTATATAGATTTATTTGAGAGAGCTTTGGTTTGCATCCTAATCTGCTCCACACTAATTTTTTCAAACTCGTCAGAAACAAGCGTTAAAATTAATTTTTCGGGCCTAAATATTCCTTCTTACTTTATGTTAAAATATCAAATTACTAAAACTGAAATCATTGGGCTTTTTTTGGCCAGCAGCATCTTCATCTTTTCCCAGCAAGATAATTTTTTATTTTGGGATAATATTGTCCAGCTTTCCATCCCGGCCAATTGGTACTTTGATAATAATTTTAAATACTTTTTTTTACCGGATACGGTTGCAACAGGTCATCCAACTTTTGTGGGGATGTACCTGGCTTTTACCTGGCAGCTATTCGGTAAATCTATAGCCGTTTCGCATTGGGCCTTAGGGCCATTTGTATTTGGGGCTTACTATCAGTTATTTAAGCTAATTTCTACTATCACCAAAAAACGAAACCATCTATACATAATCTTCCTGTTTGTCGTTTTAGATGCCACACTTCTTTCTCAGCTTTCCCTGATTTCATTTGATATTCTACATATTTTTTTCTTTTTATGGTCAATTAACAGCATTCTCCGGGAAAAGCCTCTCATGCTTTCTTTTGCCTTTTTAGGATTGTGCCTCGTTAGTTTACGTGGGGCGATGTCTGGTGCCGGTATCATTTTGTTTTTTATTTTTTACAAAGTATTAATCCTAAAACGATTCCAAATAAAAAATTTAAAATCATTTCTCCCTGGTGTATTGGGCCTGGTTATTTTTTTGGTGACATTTTATCTAAATAAGCACTGGGTGGTCCACAATACAGTTTATGATGATTATGCCCCGATAGGCACACCCTTTATTGCCCTAAAAAATTTGGCTGTCTTTGGTTATTGGTTGATTGATTTTGGGCGGATTGGTATTTGGCTGTTTTTTTCATACGTCCTCTATCTTGCCTTCAAAACCAAGAGCCTGTTCGATAAAAAATTTAAAATCCTTATCTTCATTGCCTTGGGACAGTTTTTAATTTTTCTTCCAATAATCCTGATGTATGACAACCCCTTTGGACACCGTTATTTTTTACCTATAATAATCCCTGTAACCATTGCAACAATCTACTGGGTTTTAAATTACAGCCAATATCCAAAATATATTTTATCCTTTGTAATGGCCATAGTTATCAGCGGGTATTTTTGGATTTATCCGCTTAAAATTGCCCAGGGGTGGGACAGCACACCGGCGCATTGGCCGTATTACAAAATCCAAAATGAGATGGTTAACTTTATAAAAAACAATCGTCTTCCATTAACTCAGATTGGGACTTCGTTCCCAAATTTTTTTCCATTAAAAGTAATAAATTTAACCGATGAAGAAAATGGGTTTAAGAAAAGAGATATTCAATCTGATGAATATATACTTTACTCAAATGTTTTTAATGAAAGTGATGAATTAATTGATGAGCTGCTTTTAAGTGGTAATTGGCGGGAAATAAAACGGATAGAAAAATATCAGATTTATATGGTTTTGTTTGAGAAAAAATAAAAAGCCCGCAATCAATGCGGGCAATTATAATTAATACTTATAGCTTTCCGGTTTATAAGGCCCTTCGATCGGCGTATTGATATAATCTGCCTGTTCCTGGGTCATTTTTGTCAATACACCGTTAAAACCTAAAACCATTCCGGCTGCAACTTCCTCGTCCAGTTTCTTTGGTAAGACCTCAACTGTAATTTTATCCGCACTTGGATTATCGGCAAATTTTGCTTTATAAAGGTGCATTTGTGCCAATACCTGGTTGGCAAAAGAACCGTCCATCACACGTGAAGGATGCCCGGTTGCATTGCCCAGGTTAACCAATCGGCCTTCTGAGAGCAAAATCAGGTAATCATTTTTATCATCGCTCCGGTAAATTTGATGAACCTGCGGTTTTACTTCCTGCCAATTCCAATTATCACGCATAAATTGTGTATCGATTTCATTATCAAAATGGCCGATATTGCAAACAACGGAACCCGGTTTTAACGATTGTAACATATATTTGTCGCATACATTCAGGTTGCCTGTGGTGGTTACGACCAAATCAATCGTGCCCAATAAATCTTTGTTGATACCTTTTATATCTCCTGTATTGATCCCATCGATAAATGGTGAAACCAGTTCGAATCCATCCATACAAACCTGCATACCGCAAATAGGGTCGATCTCTGCAACCTTAACAATCATGCCTTCTTGGCGTAGGCTCTGCGCGGAACCTTTGCCCACATCGCCATAACCGATTACAAGCGCCTTTTTTCCGGCCATCAGCATATCTGTGCCACGTTTGATCGCATCATTTAAACTATGCCTGCACCCATACTTATTATCATTTTTTGATTTTGTCACTGAGTCGTTCACGTTAATGGCCGGAACTTTTAACTCGCCTGTTTCCATCATTTCCAATAAACGGTGCACACCGGTTGTTGTCTCCTCGCTTATACCATGGATTTTATCTAACATCTGTGGATATTTTTCATGCAACATGGCGGTTAAATCCCCACCATCATCCAGTACCATATTGGCGTCCCAGGGCTTGCCATCTTCTAAAATTGTCTGCTCGATACACCAGAAAAACTCATCCTCCGTTTCACCTTTCCAGGCAAATGTAGGTATGCCCGAAGCAACAACCGCGGCCGCGGCATGGTCTTGTGTGGAAAAAATATTACAGGATGACCAGCGTAGTTCGGCGCCCAGGTCAACCAACGTTTCCATTAAAACCGCAGTTTGGATTGTCATGTGGATGCATCCCAAAATTTTTGCACCTTTTAAGGGTTTGCTCTCGCTGTATTTTTTACGAAGTGCCATGAGTGCCGGCATTTCATTTTCAGCAAGGGCTATTTCTTTACGGCCATAATCGGCCAAGGATATATCGGCAACTTTATAGTTGTTTTCAGCTAACATTATTTCTCCTAAATATTTATTTCAAAAAAATATTAAAAATTAATCGTCAATTTTTTCAATTACTTGTGTATAAAATTTTGATTTGGGGAATATAAAATATTTTGGTTTCTTGGCATAAAAAATATGGAGTATTTATAAGTACGGTCAATTTATTTCTGGATTATATACTCTTGGGGGTTTTAGTAACAATTTGTTGTTAAAATAAAATAGTCATTACTACCATTTAAAGATAACAAAGATTTAAGTACGAAAGGGGGGACTCGAACCCCCACGGACTTTCATCCACCAGACCCTGAACCTGGCGCGTCTACCAATTCCGCCACTTTCGCAAAAACAAGAGTCAAAATTTAATCATTCCAAATCATCAAATCAATTCTGTTTGTTGCTATTATGTAATTCATACTATTTGAAAAAGAGAGGGTGGTGGTGGATTACTAATTTATTATGATGCTGTTTGGAGTTTTTTAAGTTCACTCAGTAAAGCCGCCAGAGTAAAAGGTTTATGCAGAAGACGAGTTCCTGAGTCCAGCAAACCGCGCTTGATAACAACCTGATCTGCATAGCCTGTCATAAACAGGATTTTTATATCTTTGTTGGTCTCTTTTATTTTTGTTGTAAATTCATGGCCATCCATTTTGGGCATGACAACATCCGTCAAAATAATCTTGATTTTGTCTTTGTTGGCATTAAATACGCGGATACCGTCCTCACCATTGGCGGCTTCATAAACTTTGTAGCCATTGCCGGAAAGTGTCTCAGAAACAAGGGCGCGTACTTTGGAATCATCTTCAACAACTAAAATTGGTTGTAAATCTGGCTCTTGGGGGATTTGATCTTCGGGTAGCGCGTGATGTTTCTTTTCTTTTACGCGAGGCAAGAATATACGAAACTCTGTCCCCTCGTTTAGTGAACTGTTTACTAAAATATTGCCACCGGACTGACGTATAATGCCATAAACCGTTGCCAGGCCTAAGCCCGTACCCTTGCCGGTGTCTTTTGTCGTGAAGAAGGGCTCAAAAATTTTATCTAAAATTTGACGTGGGATTCCTTCGCCTGTGTCCTGAATGACGAGAAGGATGTATTCACCGGGGTTAAGTTCGGTTCCCTCTACAGGAATTTTGTTTTTTAAGGAAATATTTTCAGTCTGTATAATTATTTTCCCACCCCTTGGCATGGCATCGCGTGCATTTACTACGATGTTCATGATTACCTGTTCGAGCTGGTTTGGATCGGCTTTAATGTGCCACAGTCCTGGGTCGAGATGGGTAATGAGTTCAATGTTTTCATCGATCAACCTTACGAGCATCTGGTTTAAGTGGTTAATTACATCATTTAAATCCAGTACAACAGGTTCAAGCACTTGTTTACGACTGAAGGCCAGCATTTGGCTTGTTAATCCGGCGGCCTTTTTGGCGGCTTTATCAATTTGGGTCAGTTTTGCATATACCGGTGTAGATTTCTCTTCTGTCATAAGGATTAACTCAACATAGCCACGTATTACGGTCAATAAATTGTTAAAATCGTGTGCTATGCCACCGGCCAACTTACCAACGGCTTCCATTTTTAATGAATGACGCAGTTGTGCTTCTAATTTTTTACTCTCTGTTACATCCACGCCAATGGAGACAACCGAGAGGCGTTTACGGATTGGGTCTTTTATAAGTGAATTGTGCCAGGTAATAAAACGTGTTTTGCCATCCCGGGTTAAAATTGGTGCAGCAATTCCATCATATTTATTGCGCCCGTTAAAAATGTTATTTATAACCTGTGTCGTTTTGTCCCGGTTTGCTTCCGGGATAAATAACTCAATCCAACTTTTCCCGACCACTTCTTTTCTTTTATATCCTGTAATCTTTTCAGCAAAATTATTAAACCCAACAATCAGGTCGGGCTCATCGATAGTAATAATTATTGTTGGCGCGGTTTGGATTACATCACGGTTAAAATCTTTTTCCCGTTTTAATTCTTTCTCAGCGTTTTTTTGATTGGTGATATCAAAGCCCACAAATGCGGCAGAATTACTCTCATTATATTTGTTTCCTGCCAGGAGATAAGTAATGTGCTCGCCATGAACAAAGTTGGTTACTTCTTTTTTGATGCTGGTTTCATCGGAGTCCATAAAATCTTTTACAAATTTTGCAAAATGTTTGCTTTGGCCAGCAAAGCCAACTTTCTTTCCAATAAAATCGCCGGCCTCCAAATTTTGCCGGGCACACAAAAATCGGTTCACACCACGATATTCTAAGTCCGAATTAATCCAGGAAATTTCGCCGGGGATAGAATCGAGAACAGCTTGTATACGGGTCTTTTCCTTTTCCAGGCTTTCTTCGGCCAGGATTTGTTGGGTAATATTGGTGGAAATACTTATAAAACCCGGTTCACCGTTTTCCAACTCAATTTTTTGTTCGTTAAGTTGCAGATATAAAATTTCTCCGCTTCGTGACAGGCTGTTTACAACATGGTTTAGGGGGGTGCCGCTTAGAATTTGCTTTATATTTTTTTCTACTGCTTCTGCATATTTTTTTGGCGCAACCATGGAAACATGTTTACCGATCAGTCCCTCTTTGGGGTAACCTAAAAGTGTACACAGGGCATTGTTTACATCAATTATATTGCCATTTATATCAGCAAACAAGATGCCGTTTGGCGAGACGTCAAAAAGTGTTTTGTAAATATTTGTCTGGGATATTTGGGTTTGTAGCATAATAATTGTGAAGTTATCGCTTCACTCTTTTGGCCAAATAGATGTTTTCTGGTGTATGGTTTACATAAAACTTATTGATTCCTAAAAATTATGTTTCGGCATTACAGGTCTATTTCTTAAGGAGAGATTCAGCTAATTGTATCCCAAAAGGATGAAACGGCCTGTTTATAATCTTTGGTAATTATTATATCCCCTTTTTTATCAAACCAATAAGCAGGCAAAATGGAATTAAATTTTTCTTCGGCAAAGCGTTCGCCAATTAAGAGGATTATCCCTTTATCACTAAAACTGCGGATGAGCCTGCCCACGGCCTGAATAACTTTATTCATCCCCGGGTACAGGTAAGCATAGGCTTGCCCCATACCACTTTTTTCCTCATAATAGCGGTTCAGTAATTCGCGTTCGTAACCAAACATCGGCAACGCCGGGCCAACCACGATTACGCCTATGGCCATATCGCCATAAAAATCAACCCCTTCGGAAAAAATGCCGCCCATAACCGCCAGTACTAAATGCGCTTTATTTGATTTTTTTAAACGGGTCAAAAGCGCATC
>JAJRVW010000033.1 GCA_024277115.1 Calditrichota bacterium | reverse complement strand
TTGGATATGGAAATACTAAAAAATAAAACTGAACCGTGGGTCAAACTGGCGCGAGCGGTTTAAGTTCTGATTCCGCTACGCTTCATCAGAACTTAAACCGCTGGAAGAACAAAGTACACAACATTTAGGACTTGACTAATAATTGGTTTACAGAAACTTATCAGGTTTTAAGTTCTTTGATTTTTTTTTAGAGTTTATCTATGTCCTGCATATAATAACCAAAGAATTAACCCAAAATTTTTTCACACATTTAAAAAATGAAAAAAATTATATTCATACTAATTAACATATTTAGCTTCCTGAATGCACAAAATTCAGAATACGGAATGAATATTGCTGTAGGATATAACTCATATAACTTAAATGATCTAAAAGAATTTTTATATTATAATGGAAAACTATATCATGACAATAATATCCCTGTTTCAGTTAAAAATGCTTTCCCCAATTCCATTAGTGGACGATTCGAGTTTTATATATTAAATGGAATAGGAAAGCCTCCTTTTGGCTTTTTTGTTGAATATTATTCTACACCGGGAACCTTACAATTCGATTCTCCTCAATTGAGCTCAAAACTTCAATTTTCCTTGTATAGCATATCATTAGGTGTTATTGGTGAAAAATCACTATTACATTTAAAAAATGGTACACTTCTCCTGCAACTAAGACCATCGATTTTATTTAACTACCTAGGTTTAAATGAATCAGTCTCAATAATTGAGTCTAGTTCAAGTCAGGATTTACTTTTTCAAAACATAAGTTTGGGTGCTGCTCTTATTCTTTCATATAAAACATATATAAATGATTATTCCGTACAACCATATTTTGGATATCAGATTACTACCTCGCAACCATTGCATTTAAAAAATAAATCAGCAGCTAAATTAAAAAACTATGATGGGAGCGATATTTCAGCGCAATGGAGTGGGTTTAGATTAGGCGTGACTATGGGGATAGAATGGTGAAAAAAAATATTTTTATCATCCTAATAAACATTTTAATAACATTGGCCTGTAAAGATTTTCCATTTCCGTATGAAGAAAAGGCAAAAAACTTTGAGCCTAGTGCCAAAATTTTATATCCGCAAAATAATATTTCGATTGGTTATCAAGATACTATAGATTTTTTAATTCTTGCGAATGATATTGAAACTAAAAAAGCGGATATCAATGTGACCCTAAGTAGTAATTTTGATGGGATTTTATATTCTGGAGCATCACACAAATATGGACAAATATTGATCCGTGGTTTGTTGAAAACCTACGCAAGACACAGGATCACGTTGAATGTAACTGATAAAAATGGAAATAAATCTACCGATGAAATAGATTTAAACTACAATCTTCCTAATAAAATTGTTATCACAAAAATCAGACAAACTTCCGAACAGATAGATATCATTTGGAACAAAAGCAAATTACCTTCTGATAAGTTTAAAAGTTATCAATTATTCCGATCATTGGAAGATGACTCAAGCCATATGGAACTAGTTGAAACTTTCAACAATATTGATGATACTACTTATCATGATTCATATTTCTATATTGGAAACTTTTACTATCAGATACACTCTATTGACTCCATTGATAATACAGTACAAAGCCCATTAACATCCGTTGGTAAAGAGAAAGAGGCTTTCTATTTTGAGAATTTCTCTTCTATCAGAAACATGGTAATTTCAGAGAAACATAATTTATTATTTGTAAAAACCGGTTATAGTAGTTACGAACAACCTTATTACCACGAGCTGGTTATCATTGATTTGTCTGATTTTACTATTAAAAATACCGTGAAATTTTCTGACACATTTTGGAACAATTTTCATATAAGTGATGATGAAGACTATCTCTATCTTGCCGTAGAAAAAAAGCTTATTGTATATGATATCGCCAATGAGAATATTATTAGAGAGTATACACTGGATACTTATCCTAGAATACTAATTAAAGGAAGTGATAATGAATTTTTTTATTCGGAAACAACGTTTGGTATTTATATCTACTATATAAATATCAATGATAATAAAAAAATCGTCATTAAAAAAGACCCTATTCCCCGTGAAACTTTTTCAAATCCACATTTCACTTATAATGATCAATTAAAATTATTATATGTATTTGAAGGAGCCTACCGTTATTTATTTAAACTTTCTAAAGGTAAATTTGAAGAAGTTTTTCGTGATCTCAATTATGCTGGCGGAACCCCTTTCTTAAACTATGATAAAAGTGAATTATACGCTATGAGAAATGTTTTCTCAGCAAATGACATGAGCTACATTACTTCCATTGAGGATGATGTGGAAAGTACTATCAATGATGGTGAATTTTTAAGAACTGATAGATATATTATGAGCGCATCAAATCACAGCGCAAAATATTTATTTCCCATCAAGCATTTTTCAGCACATATTTTCAAAAAAAGTGAGAATAAACTATTTATTTTTGAAAACGAAAATGAAGAATTATATGTATATGATTTATCGTTTTTAAAATAAATTGATTGGCTTTGCACCTGTAGCTTTTAAGTGAGGCTTCGCATTAGAAGTATAATGTAGAAATATCAAACATCAGTCCCTTTGTTTTTATTAGCTGATTTTGGTGGCACCGGATCAAACCCCGATGTACCCCAGGGATGGCACCGGCTAATTCGTTTTATTCCAAGCCAACCGCCTTTTAAAGGGCCATGTACAGAAATAGCCTCGATTGTATAGCTGGAACATGTAGGGTAATGGCGGCAGTTTCTACCAAGCAGGGGTGAAAGTAAAATTTGATATAACCGTACAAAAGCAATGAGCAGTTTTTTTAAAAGATTGGTTATAATTTTTTCCATTTAAAACAGATACAATCTGTATTATTAAAATTATTTAAGTACTTTGATTAACAGAACTATAAATTACTTTTTTTTGGTTCTTTACCAAAAACTCTTTACAATTGTGCCATTCAAAAAAAACAACAAATGTTTCAAAAATTTAGTATTAATAGGAGATAAGATATGTCCGAGAGAGTTACTGGAAACGTTAAATGGTTCGATTCAAAAAAGGGTTTTGGTTTTATTACCCGTGATGAAGGCAACGATGTATTTGTTCATTATTCCGCAATCCAAGGCGATGGCTACAAACAACTTGAAGATGGACAACCTGTAGAATTTGTTTTAGTCGAAGGCAAAAAAGGCTTGGAAGCAAGTGATTTAACCTTAATTTCAGAATAAACTATTCTTCTATCTTGGTGATGGACGAACAATTTCATCACCATTTTTATAAATCTGCATTTTTATTTTTATTTTTCCTAAAAACATCCCCCTATATCTTGATATTTAAAACTTATCTCTATATATTAAAAGCCTTTTGCAAAAATGAAAACAATTAATTTTTTTGAAAATCAGGAGTTTTAATAATGGCCAAGAAGCAAACATTTGGTGATAAGTTAACAAGAGGCCAGGGACAAGCAGCAAAGACAGTAAAAGTTGTATATACCTATACATCGCCTAAAAATGGGCAAATGAAATTTGCAGAATCACTGGTTAAGATCATGGCTGATGACAACGAAGAGCAGGTAATTAACGATGAGATCAACAATGGCCGTGTAATGCTTGAAGCATAAGCGTATTAAGGGAGATATTTAGAATGGCACGAAAATGTAGTATAACCGGAAAAGCGCCGCTCGCCGGAAACCATGTATCACACGCACATAACAAAACCAAGCGCAGACAGTTGCCAAATATTCAGTCTAAGCGTATTTTTGTAAGTGAATTAAACCGTTTTGTCCGTGTAAAAATTTCTACAAGAGCGCTTAAAACAATTAACAATAAAGGTTTATTGACTTATCTGGCCCAGCAAGGCCTTAAGTTATCAGATGTTGAGGTTGCCAACTAGCACACCGCAAGGTCTGTAAAGCGAGATTAACCCTCTCTGCCTGACAACAGATAACAAACCATGAGGTATTAAAATGGCTAAAAAGTCAAACGCGCGTGAAACAATCAAATTAAAAAGTTCTGCAAGCCCGCACATTTATTCTACTTCAAAGAATAAAAGAAACACAACGGGAAAGCTTGAGATTAAAAGATTTGACCCTGTTGTAAGAAACACGTTATGTATAAAGAGATCAAGTAGTTTTAAAATCCAATCATTTTTTTGATTGGATTTTTTTTGCCCTATTTTTACATTTCCAAGTAAAATATCTCAGGTTAGTTAAATGGCACGAACCCCTTCAACCATGCTTCCGCTCGGAACTACGGCCCCGGAGTTTTCGCTCCTTGAGCCTCTCTCAAATAAATTACGCACACTTACAGAGTTAAAATCCGAACGGGCAACTGTTGTCATGTTTATTTGCAACCATTGCCCCTATGTCATTCACTCAATAGAAAAAATCGTTCAAATTGCACATAAATACCAAAGTAAGAATATTTCTTTTATTGCAATTAACTCCAACGATACTCATGCGTACCCGCAAGACAGCCCCGAAAATATGATAAAGTTTTCAACAGAATATCATTTACCGTTTCCCTACTTATTTGATGAAACCCAAAATGTAGCAAAAGCTTACCACGCTGCCTGCACACCTGATTTTTTTATCTTTGATACAGGTTTAAAACTTGTTTATCGTGGTCAAATGGATGACTCCCGTCCGGGAAACGACATGCCTGTTACCGGAAGAGATTTACAGGCCGCCCTTGAAAAAATCTTGCAACAAAAGGCGGTAAACCCAAACCAAAAACCAAGCTTAGGCTGTAATATTAAATGGAAGTAAACAAACTTTCGTTTTGTAAAAATATAAATTGATAATGTTTTTTTATAATAAAACAATAATTCTCTTTGCAGCGTTTTTAATTTTTACGAGCTGCAAACTACAATCAAAGCAGGCGGAGAAAATAATGCCCCCGAAAGCAAAGCAAATCCCGAAAGAACTGACCATCCACGGTAATAGGCGCATCGATAATTATTACTGGTTGAATGAACGCGATAACCCTGAAGTAATCGATTACTTAAAAGAAGAAAATAATTATCTCCAACAAAAGCTTGCCCACACAAAAGATTTTCAGGAAAAACTATATACTGAAATCATTGGCCGAATAAAACAAACTGATGAATCTGTGCCTTATAAAAGTAACGGTTATTTTTATTACACCCGCTACGAAGAGGGCAAAGAATATCCCGTCTATTGCCGTAAAAAAGGTGCGCTCGATGCAGAGGAAGAAGTCCTTTTAAACGTAAATAAAATGGCCGAAGGATTTGATTATTACCAGGTAAAAGGTTTAAACATAAGTGAAGATAATAAAATGCTCGCTTTTGGCGTAGATACTTTAAGCCGCAGGATTTACACGATCCACATTAAAAACCTGGAAACGGGTGAAATGTTTTCCGACCAAATTGAAAACACAACCGGCACATCTGTATGGGCCAACGATAATGCAACCCTCTTTTATACAACAAAAGACTCCACTTTGCGCCCCGATAAAATTATGCGCCACAAAATGGGATCAAGCCCGGACGTGCTGGTTTATCATGAACAAGATAACACCTTTGATGTCTATATTTGGAAAAGTAAATCAACCCAATATATTTTTGCGCAGTCCGGCAGTACCCTTTCCACAGAAATGTGTTTTTTAGATGCCAATAAACCCAACGATAAATTCGAACTTATCCAGAAGCGGGAAAAGGATCATGAATACAGCGCTGTCCATTTTGAGAATGATTTTTATATTCTTACAAATTGGCAGGCTAAAAATTTCCGGTTAATGAAAACCCCCGTAAATAAACCGGGCAAAGAAAATTGGCAGGAAGTCGTTGCCCATCGTGAAGATGTGCTTTTATCCGAAATTGAAATGTTCAAAAAATACATGGTTCTGGAGGAACGTAAAGGCGGCCTTATCCAAATCAGGATAACAAACCACAAATCAAATGAAAGCCATTATCTTAAATTTGACGAGCCGGCATATATGGCCTTCATCTCGGTAAATATGGAGTTTGATACAAACCTTTTGCGCTTTAAATATGCCTCCCTAACTACGCCTATCTCTACTTATGATTATAACATGGAGGCGAAAAAAAAGATACTGCTTAAGCGGCAGGAAGTAGTCGGGGATTTTAATCCGGCAAATTATATAACCGAGCGTACAACGGCCACGGCACGTGATGGCGTACAGATCCCAATCTCGCTTGTTTATAAAAAAGGCCTCAAAAAAGATGGGAACAACCCTTTGGTGCTTTACGGTTATGGCTCCTATGGCTATTCCATCGACCCAACATTTAGCTCGGTGCGATTAAGTTTACTGGACCGTGGTTTTGTTTATGCCATTGCCCATATCCGCGGCAGCCAAACCATGGGGCGCCAATGGTATGAGGACGGTAAATTACTAAAGAAAAAAAATACCTTTACAGATTTTATCGCCTGTGCTGAAGAACTTATCCGGCAAAAGTACAGCACGCCTGATAAAATGTTTGCAATGGGCGGCAGCGCCGGAGGTTTGCTAATGGGCGCTGTGGTCAATATGCGTCCTGATTTATGGAAGGGTGTTGTGGCCTCTGTCCCTTTTGTGGATGTGGTGACAACCATGCTGGATGAAAGCATCCCCTTAACAACAGGCGAGTTTGACGAATGGGGCAATCCCAAAATAAAAAAATATTATGATTATATCCTCTCTTATTCGCCTTATGATAATGTGGAAGCGAAAGATTATCCGGCTATGTTGGTCACAACCGGCTTGCATGACTCGCAGGTGCAATATTGGGAACCGGCCAAATGGGTGGCAAAATTACGCGCCTTAAAAACGGACGACAATCCACTTTTTCTATACACAGAGATGGAAACCGGTCATGGTGGCGCTTCCGGCCGTTTTGAGGTTTATAAAACCGTAGCTTTGGAATATGTGTTTATTTTGGACTTATTGGGGATTGGGGAATAACAGTTTGGTTATTTCCTCATTTATTTGATATGAGGGCTTTTAAAAATATTGCCAAAATGGATTAATTTTAAGGGTAAATCCGGATAGCTGGTTTTAAAGTAAGCATATTTTGCCGGATTAAACTGGTCTTCGCTGTACTTAACCTCAAATGCCTGCTTGCCCTTAATAATAAAATCAACTTCTTGTTTTTTTTGTGTACGCCAATATCTGATTTCATCATCATCACAATGGTCCAGAAAACGCCTAAAAACAAAATTCTCAAAAAGCGCACCTTTATCATTTCGGATACCAATTGGATCAAAATTGTCTATAAAATAATTTCTCAATCCCAAATCATTAAAATATATCTTTGACATTTTTCTAAGCTCTTTGGGCCTGTTATTAAAAAAGGGGTTTATTAGGGAAACATGGAAAGACTGACGCATTAATCTCAGATAAAGATTAACGGTCGAATTGTCAATCTGAAAATTAGCACTAAGTTTATTGGTATTAACCAAACTACCTATCTGGGCACTAAGCGTTATCATCATTTTTAAATAGAGATCGGGTAACTTTATCTTTGCCTCAATCGCATCCTTTTTTACATAAGAATTAGCCAGCTCCTTTAAAATTTGTCGTTTATTTTCCAAATTGTTTGCAAGTACAACATCAGGATATCCGCCATAGAGAAGATATTCAAAAACCAGTTTATCAATTTCCTTTCGATATAAAAGCGGGATTTTCCCACTTTTAACCATTTCTAACAAATCTGTTTTATCTTTAAAATAAAGTAACTCTTCAAAACTAAGTGTGAGAATGTTAAATATTTTTTTGCGTCCGGCTAGAGAATCTTTAAATTTTTTATCAATATAAAAGCTTGATGAGCCGCTCACAATTAGCTTTATTTTATCTTTATATAAATCAAAATGATATTTTAAAAAATTTGATGGATCATCCAGATATTGGATTTCATCAATAAAAATATTTGTCTTTTTTATATCGTTTAGCGGTTGAATAAACTCAAATAACTTATCTGGGTGTTTATTGAGTTCGGCCAGAATAAACGGGTCTTCCAGGGAAATAAATTCGGTCGGTTCTCTCTCTTTCTGCAAACCATCGCTAAGCTGTCTCAGTAAAGTTGTTTTTCCAGTTTGGCGCGCACCAATAAGAATTGTAATTTGTGGTTTTACCAGATGGTCTTTTAAGTCTGAAAATATAAACCGCTTTTTCATTAATTTTAACCTCTTCGTCATCGTTGACCCCAATATTATCCCAGTTTTTACTCATTGTCAACCAAAAATTATCCCACTTTTACACACACTCAACCCCAATATTATCCCAGCTTGGTATTTAACACCGATAAATGCTTTTTAGAAATATGTCTTTTGCATTCTAAAAACCATATTTTATATCAAACCTCAATAAAAAACACGATTTAAAATTACCATTGTGGTGATTGTATTTCTAAGATAGTAAAATACAATTTTTTATCGGCAACTAAACCTTTTAGTCCACACAGCTGTCTAATAAAGCAAAAAGAAAACAGAACCACAGACAAGGCAATTGATGGCAAGAGTGGCTATAACCCAAAGGCAGGAAAATATTAAACCCTACTCCGAACAAGAGTTGATCTTGCAGTGCCAAGCAGGTAAAGTAGCGGCTTTTAAAGAGGTGTATAACCTACACAGCACTTTGTTGTACTCGATTGCAATTCGCCTTTTGGGTAAAAAAGAGGATGCGGAAGACGCCCTGCAAAATACATTCTCCAAATTATTTAAAAACATCGGTCAATTCCGTTTCCAGTCAAAATTTAGCAGCTATCTTGTACGCATCCTTATAAACGGTTGCTACGACATAATAGAGAAAAGAAAATATGATTTTGAACCACTCGAAAATTTTGAATTGGGCCAGGCCAATCAAACGGATTTAAAATTAAGCCTGGAAAAAGCCATCGCCTGCCTGCCCCTAAAAATGCGTGAATGTTTTATCCTGTTTGCCGTGGAGGGATTTAAACAAAGCGAGATAGCTGAGGTTCTGGAAATCAGCGAAGGGACCGTAAAGGCGCATATTTTTCAAGCCCGGTTAAAGTTAAGAGAATTTTTACAAGAGTAATGCAGTAAAAAAAAAAGGCATCTAATTATGAACGACCCCATTTTTGATAAGGCAAAACAATTGCAACCAATTGTTCCCGATGACGCATTGTGGAGCAAAATTGAGGATGATTTAATAAGAGAATCCCAACAAAAAAGAAAAAATATATTTCAGATGGCGCTTGCACACAAAAGCTGGCTTAGCGTCGCCGCTGTCCTGATTATTTCATTTTCCTATTTAGCAATCTATTTTAACAGCGCTGTAAACCTGGATGCAAAACTGCTTTCTACACGTGCCATTTTAAAAGTGGAACTTACCGAAAAAAACTACATGGAAGCTATCGCACTTTTGGAAAAACGGGCAGAAAACCAACTGGGACAAATCGATAATGAGCTGATGTTTTTATACCGTGACAAACTGGCAATGATTGATACACAAATAAACCAATGCAGGGAGGCAATCAGCAAAAACCCGGGTAATGCGCATATCCGTAAATATATGCTGGCCGCTTTGCAAGATAAAAAACACACACTAACCGAGATTATAAATTTAGAAATAAGAGGTGACTCATGAAAAACATAATTATCAGTACGATTATTTTTTTATCGGCAGCCATGTTATTTGCCCGGGGCAATGGGAAATTTAAAATTGACCCTGAAATAATTGTTTATTCCGATGTGGTTGAAGTTGAGGACGGGGGAACAATTTATCTTTTTGACAGCGAAGCAGATGTTTTTATTTCAACAAAGGCCACCAACAAAATGTCCGTAAAAGCCACGTTGGAAATTGAAGAACTACCAAAGGAAGAAAGATTAAAGTTTTTAAAAGAAACAACTTTTGAGATTGTCCCTTTTAAAAAAGGAAAAAAAATTATCTTTAAAACACCCGAACAAAAAGGCAGCTCCGGTTTCTTTTCAATACTTGGCCTAAAACTTAATTCTCCGCCTTCCCTCTACAAGTCAGTGCATATCCTTTTGCCGGAAAAACAATCTATAAAAATTGAAAACAAATACGGCGATGTTGTGGTAAAAGGTGTGAACGGCAAAATTGAAATTGACAACAGCTCAGGTAAGTTAACCCTCAAAAGGAATTCTGGAACAGCTCTTTTATATAATCGTTATGGCGATACCGAAATCAAGAATTTTAAAGGGAACCTGGATTTAAAAAGTACAAGCTCCAACCTGGATTTAACAAACATTACAGGCAGTGTTAAAATCGAGGCCAGCTACAGGCCTATCAGGCTTGACAGCATCTATGGGACCGTGGAGATAAACACGACGAGCAGCGCTGTTTCAGGTAAAAATATCAGCGGTGATTTCACTATAGAAAATGCCTACCGGCAGATTGAACTGGAAGATATTGGTGGATCATTAAAAATTAAAAGCACGAGTTCAGAGTTAAAAATAAGGAATGTGGAAAAAGATGTAGATATTATCTGTAATTACCAACCGGCACGGATAGACAGCGTTGGAGGCAACCTGGAAATTAGCGGTTCGTCCAACGAGATTTATGCACGGCGAATTGGAGGGGCGGTTCGGGTACGAAATGCATATAAACCTGTTATTTTATCGGATATTTCTGGCACTATTTTTATAGATTCCCAATCATCCGAAATTGAGGTTACCAACAGCAAACAAGATGTTGAAATCGTTTCCTCCTATAAGCCCATTTGGTTAAAAAATGTGGCGGGAAATGTACAAATTGATGGAAACTCCAGTAAAATTTTAATGGAAAATATTGATGGCTCGGTGATGGTTAACAATTCTTATAAAGAAATTACCGGAATAAATATTAGCGGGGCGGCAACCATCAACGGTACATCATGCGCCGTATTATTGACAAATACAATGGGCGATATCAATATACGAAATGAGTATAAAAGCATTATTTTAAAAGGGACGGGCGGCTCGATAAAAGTGCGTGGCAATAGCAGTTCAATCGAAATAAGCGGTGTACAAAACATCTCCGGCCTGGAAAAGATCGATCTTTACACAACCTACAAACCTGTCTCGCTGCAACTCCCCGGAAATATTAATCCCAAAATTGCCGTTAAAACAAAATATGGCAAGATTAAATCAGCCTTCCCGGTATATTATCTTGATGAAGATATTGCCGGTTTTGATGATAATAAAGACGGGGTTAAAGTAAATATTGAAACAACCAACGATATCAGTATTACAAAAAAGAATTAACTTTAGCCGATACCATTGGTTGTACCGGTGGTATCGGTTTTTTTCACCAGCCCCGTATTACACGCTTTCCAAATCCACAATTTATTAAACTGCCTATGCTAATTATTTTAAGCCTGTTTTTTCATATCGTGCATAGCGGATTAATCCTTTTTAACCTGATCGGCTGGATAAACCCCAAGATGCGAAAACTCCACTTTGTTTTTGTGATTATCGTTTTTCTCTCCTGGGTTGGGCTTGGCCTCTTTTACGGACTGGGTTATTGCCCGATTACAGATTGGCACTGGCATATACTGTTACAGATGGGTGTTTACGACCTGCCACACTCCTATGTAAAATATGTCTTCGATGCCATCACAGGCATTTCATCCAATGCATTTTTAATTGATCTGGCCACCTATATTTTATTTCTTTCATCATTTGCGCTTTCCATTTATGTTAATTTTTTCATGGAAAAGCAAAGAGACCTGGCGATCGCAACAGATTAAAACGCTATCGTTTTGACGATTGCACAAGAAACGGCCATTGCCTAAATTACAATTTTTTATACATGACTTTTTTATGGAGTATATGTGCATATATTAGGAATTGATATTGGCGGTTCCGGCATAAAAGGAGCGCCAGTGGACACCAAAACCGGCCAACTTCTTGCAGATCGCCATCGTATTGTTACACCAAAACCGGCCACACCCAAAGCAGTGGCAAAAACAATCAAAAAACTTGTGGGGCATTTTGAATGGAAAGGTAAAATCGGCTGCGGTTTTCCTGCAGTTATTCAGGATGATATTGTACGCACTGCTTCAAATATTGATAAAAAGTGGATTGGTGAAAATGCAGCGCAGCTTTTTTCTAAAACCTCCCATTGCCCGGTAACCGTGATAAACGATGCCGATGCCGCCGGGCTGGCCGAAAATACTTTTGGGGCCGGTAAAAATTGCAAAGGAGTGGTTTTAATTATTACAGTTGGCACAGGCTTGGGCAGCGCCTTGTTTATTAATGGCACGCTTGTTCCCAATACAGAATTTGGCCATCTCTTTTTAAAAGGTAAAATTGCCGAGCATTATACGTCTGATGCCGTGCGGAAAAATGAAAACCTAAGTTGGGAGAAATGGGCAAAGCGATTTAATATTTATCTTAACCACATGGAAACAATTCTCTGGCCGGACCGGATAATTATTGGCGGTGGTGCAAGTAAAAAACGCCATAAATTCTTTGATGGGATAAACATTAAGGCCGACCTGGTTGAAGCCACACTTTTAAATAATGCCGGTATTATTGGCGCAGCGCTGGCCGCAGAATAATCAAAATGAAAAAACTATTTTTATCTTTTTTACCGATCATGCTGTTATTTTTTTGCAAGCCAGACGCCCCGGCTGTAAAAGGAGCGCTTCCCGTTAAAAATGTTAAAATAAAAATTGATACACTTTATCAGTCAAAATATTATTCCTTACAAGACAGCACGGGAAGTTACACAGTTTCCGTTTATTTAAACGAGTTAAACCGAGGGGTTTTCCGTTATAGATATAAAGGAACAAAGCCCTTACAGCTACAAACTAAAGCTATGCAAACAGTCCTAAATACTGTTTTTAAGGATACGTCTTTACATATCAATTTGCATACGTTTATCTGGGGGGCGTTATCTAAATCTGGGCATAATGATTTTTTAATGTCAAAAAGATTAGCACTTGCCGCTGCCCAATCCGATGCATGGAATAAAAAAACCGGCAAACCGTTTACAGGCCATGAAAATCCTTTTGTTCTAAAACTGGCAAACCATGCCCAAATTTACCCTGAGTTGAGCACACTTTTTAGAAAATTTGGATATAAAATAGAAGTATCCGGTGTGGAGAAAGTTTTTATCCTGCCCGCAGAAAAGCTGCCCTTTTGGGATGAAATCTCCGGCCAGGCCAACAGAAAAGATAAACTACCTTTTGATTGCCAAACCTGGTTCAGCATTGAAAAATCAAAAAATTAACGATCAGATAATTGCACAGGCGTCACAGGAACTTGCCGAAAAGATTCCGGCTTTTAAACAGGTCTTAAAACTTCACGGGCCGCCACCACTTTGGGGACGCGAACCCGGTTTTGCCACATTGATTTATATTATTCTTGAGCAACAGGTGTCGCTTGCCTCGGCCAAAGCCACGTTCGACAAATTAGAGTGCGCCATTTTAATTTCACCTAAAAACTTTCTTAAACTTGATGACTTGCAATTAAAAGCGGTAGGATTTAGTCAGCAAAAAACACGATATTGCCGGATTGTAGCCAACGCAATTTTAGCCGGTACGCTCGAGTTGGATTCTTTTCAAACCCTCCCCTCGCAACAGGTAAAAGAGAAACTGATGTCCTTGACCGGCATTGGCCACTGGACATCGGATATTTATTTACTGATGGTTTTATTACGCGCCGATGTGTGGCCGCATGGCGACCGTGCACTGGCCGTGGCCGCTTATGAAATTTTTAATATGGAGCACATCCCGACATACGAGGAGTTGCAACAAATGGCCAAAAAATGGAAACCGTGGCGTTCGGTGGCAGCGCGCCTGCTTTGGCACCATTATTTGAGCACACCGCGTCTAAAAAAACCAAAAAAGCTATAGGATAAATTTCTTGATCAGCCAAACTGTTTTAAAGCGGTCCGTAAAAAATATCGCGCACTATATTAAAAAAGAACCGGCCTTTTTGTTTACCGAAATCCTGCTTACCTGGCATTGCCCGCAAAGATGCCTGCAATGCAATATCCCGGAGCAGGCTGTCGGCACACGGGGCATGGCCTTTGATAAATTTAAACATATCATCGATAGTTTGGATAGCCACGGCACACAAGGCCTCGTGTTCTCTGGCGGCGACCCGCTCCTTCATCCCAAAATCCATACTTTGCTGGATTATGCCGGATCAAAAAACTTTAGCCACTTGCACATGCTTTCCACCTTACATGGCGCCGAAAAAAAAGTACTCCCTTTTATTGACTCGCTTATCCGCAATAAAGTGTCCATCTCCGTTTCATTTGATGGCCTCGGCAGCGTGGCCGATAAAATCCGCGGGGCAAAAGATGTTTCTAAAATTGTGATGGAAAATATGCAGAGGCTGGACAGCGCAAATAAAGCAGCGGGCAACCCGATAAAAACAGGTGTTAATATTGTGATCAGCCAACTTAACATGCAGCAAGTCCCGGAAATTTTAGAACAAATCGAACAGCTTGGCTGGATGGCCAATATTGATTTATACCGCTTTTCGTCCGTGAACCATAATAATGATGATAGCATGGCAATTAAAGATTTGCAATCTCTGCAAGCGTTGATTGAGTCTATAAAAAAATCTCCAGCGGTGATTACCCCAAACTGGCTGTTAAACGGTTATGTGGATTATCTGCAGGATAAAACTAAAAAACATTGTCCCTATCTATCGCAACCGGCGCTGGGAAGTAAATTTTTTATTTACCCCAACGGTGATGTAAAAGTATGTATTAGCGAGGCCATCGGCAATATATTTTCCCAATCCCCACTTGAAATGATCCGATCAGAAAAATGGCAAAATAAAATTGAAGAGTTTAAAGATTGCAGCGGCTGCTGGAATTCCTGCTATACACCTTCATCCAACCTGTCGGCCTATTTGAACAAAGCCGATTTAAAAAAAGTTTGGCGGGTTTTAAAACATTAGCAGAGGGTCTAAACCAATTTATATCCCGAACCGCCAAGTTTGATAATACCTATTTTTGCACTATATTAGGCACATAAAAGTACACATAAAAAGGCCTATGATAATGGACCAAATAGAAATAACAAAGGATATTTACCCGGTCACCGAGTTAAAAAGACACACAAAGATATTAATTGACCAGGCCAAGACAAATAAACGCCCCATCATATTAACGGTTAATGGAAAAGCAAGCGCTGTACTTATGGATGCCGAGACATATGAAGAACAGAACCGGTTGATTATGCTGAGTTCTTTGCTCCTTGAGGCTGAGAGAGAGATCATGGAAAATAAAACCCGCCCAGCAGACACATTTTTTAAGGAATTTAAAAGTGCCAGGCAGATTTAAAGTAAACATTACCCGGTCGGCAGAAGCAGATATTTCTACAATCTGGGATTTTATTTCCCAGGATAGTACAGAGAATGCGACCCGCTTTATTTTAAAACTCGAATCAGAAATTAATTCCCTTAAAAACCTTCCCTTTAGATGCCCCATAATAAAAGAAAGTCCCCATTTTGGAATTGCCTACCGCCACCTTATCGTTGATAAGTACCGGGTTATTTTGAAAATCATTGAAGACGAAGTAATAATTTTGCGCATAATTCATTCTGCAAAAATACTGACATTATAAAATGACCGGCGTTTTTTAATTTTATTTTAGATATGCTTGATGGCCACCACTATTTCGTACAGAACCAAACATTTCATCTTCTCTCCATTCTGTAACTTGTATCATTTAAGAATCAGTGAAAAACTCATACCCATTGCAGAAATCCCAAAAGATTGGGAATTAACAATGACATTGGTTCGGGAAAAATGCAGGCCCCAGATATACCGTTCTGTGATATTTATTCCAAAATCGAAACCAAAACCCCAGTAAAGATTCATCGCTGCACCTTCATCCGCTGCACTGTATAACAACCCTCCGCCAACATTTGGCACAAAATGTACACTCCCGGTACTGCCAAAAACTTTTAATAACCTCATGGATAGGTTGGTAGTAGAGTATTCTATAGCCTCAGAAGAAAAGGCAGAATATGTTAGTGACGGATAAAATATAATTGATCTTTTCTTTTGCGGATTGCCATGTGCGATATAGCCAATGCCGATGCTGGCCGAGCTAATTACTCCCTCGCTGTTAGGACTAAAATCGCCCTCTGAATTGTCATCCGAAGCCCGTCCATATCCAAATCTCAGAATAAAATTGCCTTTTGTTTTAACTGAAAAACCGAAAGCAGAGCCGTTAATATCGGGATCAATAACAACGCCACCGGAGAACGAAATACCGCTTTTATCACTTGGGATGAAAATTTCCTGAGCCGTTATATTTTGTGTAGCCATAAGAAATAGCAGAACAGTCGTTAAAAACTTCATAGAAGCATCTCCAAAATGAATTTAAAAATGCTAACTTAACAACTTTAATAAAGTAATTCTATTGTTTTATGCCGGAATTAGAAAAACTATTAAAATCGTTTTAGTTTCCGGCCAATGCCCAACCCTATAAGTCCGGCCAACATCAGCAATACGACGCTATTTAAAAAGGACCAGATTATATCCTGAGGGCTATTGGGCACAAATATAAAATTGTCGAAGGATAAAAAATTGAAGGGAATAACATGATTTAGAGAATAAGCGACCGCATATAAATAATCCTGCCAGAAGGCGTATTCAAAAATCCGGCTAAAACCAGTAAAATCAAAATTGATGTTTAGTGCGGCCTTATTTGCCATTTTGATGGTTAATCCATTGAGACCATGAATACCCGGAAATACGACCAAAGCAAAAAGCCAAAACCAGACGAGGCTGCGCAGGGGTTTCTCACCATAACCGGAAAACAATTTAAACAAATCATAAAAACCTTTTTGCAAGCGGGCCGAAATTGAACGAAAAAAAGGCTCCCTTTTTATTTCATCCTTTAGCATCAGGCGTTTTGTTTCCAACTCGTTATAATAAAACCAGCCTGCTTCAAAATAATCTTTTGTATTATCGTGGGCTGTTTTCATACGGCGGTATAAGGCCGAGATGGTGCCGTAACTTTCCAAATGTTCCAGTTTATACTCTTTTTCAAATTTCTGTTTGGTAATATTGCGCATCTCTTTTAAGCGCGAAAACAACACCTCGTCCAACAGGATATTTTGTCTTTTATAAAAAGGCGACCAGCGTGATTTCTCCTTTTGCCACGTATTGGAAATAAAGCGCGCCTGATCGAACGTACTATTAAAAAATGAAAATATACCCAAATCATTATGCGAGAAAAAAACATCTTTTAACATGCAGTAACGAAAAAGAACGGTCATTTTATTTTCAAAACTGTCTTCCGGCGATTTAACAGAAAAATTTTCAAAAAACGTTTTATCGGGATTAAAAATTACATGAGAAAATTCAATAACCCGATTGTAATTATTTGACCCGAAAAATCGGGGGGAGATTATTTTAAAAATGGACTGTATAGTCCTGAAATAGGTTGACTAAACCAGTCAACTAAAACCAGGACAAAAAATGAGCAAAAACAAGCCAAAGAGATATAGTGAGGTTTTCAAGAGGAAAGTTGTTGCCGAAGTTCTTGAGGGCGTGTTCACAAAAG
>JAJRVW010000032.1 GCA_024277115.1 Calditrichota bacterium | reverse complement strand
GATCCTTTTAAAACGAGGTTTGCGGTTTCCGGAGAAAGCTTATCCAACGGCCAGCCGAGAATGGCGATGGCCATAATCGGTGTGCCACCCATGGCATAAATATCGCTTATGGCATTTACCGAAGCGATGGCCCCAAAATCAACAGGATCATCCACAATGGGCATAAAAAAATCTGTTGTACTGATAATTACGCGTTCATCGTCCAGGGCATAAACAGCGGCATCATCCCGGGCATCATTGCCAACAAGCAGGCGTGGATCGGGGGGCATTACATCATGTGTGTGTAAAATTTTGCTCAATACCTGCGGGGCTATCTTGCAACCACAGCCGGAGCCGTGCGAGTATTGGGTCAGTTTTATTTTTGTATCCATTTAATAAATCCCTAATTTGGTCTCAGGTTTCTTTAAAGTTTTTTTAATGTTTCTTTTTTATATAACCCCAAAATGGCAGAGGCATTTTGCCGCGCATCATCATTTTCCGCATTGAGGGTAAAGATCGACTGTTCCCGAAATCGGCTTCGTGTATATTCGTAAGTTCGGTCATAATAACCAAGTAGAAGCCCCGCGGTTTGTGAAAATTCTTTTTCCTTCAAAAATTGAATGGCTTTCTGCGATGTTTGCTTCCCGAGTTGTTCGCTAATTTTTTCGATGCCTCCAATTAATTCATTTTCAGGTAAATGTGCATATTCCCGAACAAGACGTTCTATGCGGGGCGGACCTAAAACTTTAATTTCAACAACTTTTGCAGATTTCATTCGTTGCCAAAGTGCGTCTGGTAAATTAACCGAACCGATTTTCATACTCTCTCCTTCAATCCAGATTCGTTTTTGCTGGTCATGATTAAAAAGAGCCTGATGTACCTCGTTCTGAAATTGCTGCGATGTTGGCTGGGTTTCCAAATTGCCAATTTCCCCAAAGGCAGATCCCCGGTGAATAGCGATTTTTTCAAGGTCAATAATTTGCTCGCCCATTTTTTTAAGTTCCATCAAAATTTCCGTTTTTCCGCAGCCGGTAGAGCCGTGTAATACAATAAGTTCTTTAATATTTTCAAAATCAGTGGCCTGTATGCCACGGTAAGCTTTGTAACCACCTTCCAGTACCTGGCACTTCATTTCAAGAAGTTCAAACAACCAGGCCATCTTTTCGCTGCGCATGCCACCGCGCCAGCAGTAGACCCTGCGTTCGGCCATATCCGAGAGTGTTTTGGCCTTCCGGGCAAGGATCATCATCTTGGGGCCAACCAGTCCAAGTCCCTTTTCGATCGCTGTCATTTTTCCCAATTTCTTATAAATTATTCCAATCTCGTGGCGTTCTTCATTGGAAAAAAGAGGGATGTTTACAGCACCGGGAATGTGGCCTTTTCTAAATTCCAATGGCGAGCGTACATCGATCATGGGGATTTGATTAGAGGATTTTAAAAATTCCTGAGGAGTTTGGTAATTCATTATTTTAATTTTAATCTCATTAAACTGGCAGAACTTGGGCAGACTGTTGTAAACTCGCTGCTGGATTTAATCGCCTCGCTTGCTAAACTGCGGTCTATCGTTCTAAAACCGAAACGTGGAAAATAATCCTTTGCCGTCATAGTTAAAAGGTAAATTGCTTTATTGCCATTTATTCTTGCCTGTTCGATAAGGAAGCGGGTAATCTGTGTGCCGAGCCCCTTATTTTTATGGCCTTCTGCGATGGCGATAGAACGAAGAAGCAGGTCATCGCCACAACTCTCTAATCCGCCTACGGCAATAAGCTGCTTGTTTTTACGTATTATAAAAAATTGGATGGCCCCTGTTATGTCCTTGCTTGGAAGGCCGTTCTCTTCTAAAAGTATTTTAATTTCAGCGAGGTCGGATGTGGTAGCCTGTTGCATTGTTTTTTTTAGTAATTTAAAGTGATGGAATAAATTAAGCGAAAAGAAATTTACGGGAAAAGTATTTATAAATCCAAAATTGAGATGTTTTATGAATATCTTGTTTTTAATCGATTTTAAAAATATTTTCAAGACTATGAATCCAATGAAATGCAGCCCTTTTTTTTTAATAGTCTTCATATTCTCTTGCACCAAGGTCAGCTTTGCCGGGCAGCAGGAAACGACAAATTATACAAATGAAACGACAAAAAAGGATGTGGCGTTTTCCTTCGCCTTGCTCAACGATAATTATATTGCAACCTGGCAAAAAGATGTAAAAGGCAATTATTTTGGTGCGGATGATTTTCTTACCGTTTCGATTTTGGGTAGATATTATGCGGCTGATTGGAGATTTGCCTTTACTTACCAGGCGATAACATCCCGCAAATTTAATTTTCGCTATGATCTTTTATCAATGCTCACATCTAAATTATATTGGGTTTCCGGCCTGCAACTACAACCACAAATTGGCCTGATTATTAAAGGGGATATTGGCGGGAAAAATCTGCAAAACGGGTATCATTCTATTACCTCTTTACAAACATTAGATTACCCGTACTCAGTTGATAAAGGTGCGGCTTTTGTTTTCGGCTTTGCTGCCCGTTGGGAACAAAAAGCATTCTTTTTTGGAAACGATAATT
Organism: Calditrichota bacterium; assembly: GCA_024277115.1. GTDB lineage: Bacteria > Calditrichota > Calditrichia > Calditrichales > J004 > JABFGF01. The sequence continues at coordinate 22,545 of JAJRVW010000032.1, read as the reverse complement.
TCCTTGCCGGTTTTTATACGCAGTTTTTTACAGATTTTGTCCCGTCAAGGATCGAGCCTGTTCTTGCTTACCAGCTCCATTTCGGGAAATATGTGCAATCAGAAATCTTAGTTAAAGAACGGTTTTATGTAACAAAGCAAAATCAATATTCCGAAATGGTCCGTTCCGGCCTTATCCCTGCAGTAGGTTTAAAGATAAAAACATATAAAAAATTATATTTTGATGTAGGTATTGCATTTTTCCCCACAAAAAACCTGCAAAATGATGTACGGTACCCACCGTATCAAAGGAAATTTTTGCCTCAGTTTTGGCTGGCTTTTTCCTGGAATACAAAATCTATAAGCTTGGTTGATTATATTGATTATTAAAAAAAAAGAGTTGTAATCTCCGAGAGGGGGTCAAGGAATTATTACAACTCTTTAATTTGGGAAAAAAACCCGGCAAATATATTTCAACTATTGTGCCAGATATTTAGGCCACCATACTTGGACTTTATTATTGGAAATGTTGATGAACGGCAACATTAACACGGAAATATGTTGACAAATGGCATCATAATCTTTTGGGATAATTAAAAATCAGGGGAGTGTTTAATTATAAAGCAGCTTTTTCGCAATCCACGAAACCGCGCCCAAGGCAATACCAATTCCCGTTCCTGTGCCGATCCCGATAAGGAGCATTGCCAGCCTGGGGTTCATTGATTTGGCCAGTTTGTTATAACTGATGGCCGCTTTGTTATTATGGGCTAGATAGATTTGGTAAAATAATGACTGTACAGCAGAATTTAGAATACCCCAAAACAACCCGATTATGAACAGATGATAAAATGGATGCGAATGAACATAGAAAAAGATATAGGCAATGCACAATGCGCCTAATCCCAGCCAAAGAAAAAGTTCTTTGTTCTGAGTTAATCCTTTTAAAGATAATATGCCCATCACGATAGCAGGCAATGATAAGAAAATAATTACAGGCCAGTTCATAACTTAATGATTTGTTTTTATTTTTGTTAAGGTAAAATTAAATTAATAAAATTGAAAATAAAAACTATATTTAATTTACAAAAATGTCCCTTTTTTTACCCGTCGTTCGTTTACAAAGCAGATGTACGTAATTAATTATTTTATCAGGACACAATAAGAGGAGGATTTATGAGTAAGTATTTATATTTATTTAGAGGCGGGGATGCGCGTATGGCCGAGCTATCACCGGAGGAAATGCAGGAACACATGCAAAAATGGGGTGCATGGATGCAAGGCCTAACCGAAAAAGGGATTCTTGTTGACGGGCTGCCATTGACAAAAGAAGGGAAGCGTCTTACTGGCCAGGACAAAATGTTAATCGATGGCCCTTATACCGAGGGAGCGGAAGTAGTTGGCGGCTATTTATTAATAAATGCCAATTCGCTGGTTGAGGCAGTGGAAATTGCCAAAGACTGTCCGATTTTTGAAAATAACGGTGAGGTTGAAGTCCGGGAAACAATGAACATGTAAGTTAAAAAAGGATTGCAAAGTAGATAACTATTTTGCAATCCTCTATAAACCATGGCTCCAAATAATCAAATTCATAATAAAATAGACCACTTATTCCGCCGGGAATATGGTAAGATTTGTGCTTCATTAACGGGCCGTTTTGGAATAAAAAACCTGCAACTGGTAGAAGATGCAGTCCAAGATGCTTTGATTAAAGCGATGCAGGTTTGGGGGTTTACTTCTATCCCGGCCAATCCTTCGGCCTGGCTTTACAAAGTTGCCGCAAACCGCGTAATCGATAATCTTAAACGCGTCCAAAAGAGCAGTGCGCTGTGTGCGGAAACAGAGATTTTCATAGGTTTTTCAGACAACGTGGATGATGAATGGATAAACGATTCATTATTAAAAATGATTTTTGCTACTTGCCATCCTTGTCTTTCATCGACGGAGCAAATTACACTCTCACTAAAATTGCTCTGTGGTTTTAATGTACCGGAAATATCCCGTGCCCTTATCAAGAAAACAGAGGCAGTAAAGAAATCCTTACTTCGGGCAAAAAATAAAATCCGGGAAGATGTTTGTGAAGAAGCAGTGCGCCTGGCCTACATTCTGCAATCACACCCTAATTTTGATACGCCGGAGGTAAATGCTTTATTAGCTCTAATGTGTTTTAATTTGTCCCGTTTCGCGACCCGGCAAGGTTCGGAAATGCAGTTAATTACGCTTGAGTTTCAGGATAGGGAACTTTGGGATAAAAATTATATAAATATGGCCATACGTTTTCTTAGTAAATCTGCACGGGAGGAGAACCTTTCCAAATACCATTTGGAAGCGGCCATTGCTTCGTTGTATGTAATGCCCCAAAAATTTGAGGACACAGATTGGCCTGAAATTTTGCGTTTATACAATATGCTAACTATTTCCGATTTTTCTTTATCTGCGAAGTTAAACAGGATTGTTGTTCTGGCAAAAGTTAATGGTGCTGTTACAGCGCTAAAAGAATTAGACCAACTTTATCACGATTATCCGAAAATCGAATCGCATACTTTTTTTGCCATAAAAGCCAATTTGGAATTAGAGGTTGGCGAGGTAAACAAAGCCATTAAATCTTTAGATGAATCAATCTTACGCGCCAATAATGCGATAGAAATAAAATTCCTCCGAAACAAGCGGGATCTTTACTAAATTAGCTTATTCCGGAGGTGTGTTTTTTATTTTATGTTTTCTGTCGTTTTTCTCAGTTCTAAACTCTTCTCATAAAACTCTTTTAAGTCCATCACTTTTAAGAAAACAAAACCACGTGTCGAACGGATTCTCGAATCGGAGTTCTGATAAAAATAATCGCGTCCCAAAAGGGTTTTCATCGTTTGGTATTGCTCCACTTGTATTTTTTGTGCAAGCCCGCTAAAAGGCCCGTCATACTCAAAACTTGGGAAGGAAGCTTCTGACTGTGAACCAAATGAATTCATAAAGGCATCGTTTAGGATCGCCCGTGTATTGTGAGTTACCGGGATAAATAAATTGGCCTCGCTTGGGTGATAGCGGTACCAGACATTTCGATATCCCCACACTTTTATATCTGTTCGGCCTGTTTCTTTTTCATATAATTTTAGGGCTTCGGCAACAGCTTGTAAAACCTTGTAATGCGTATCCGGCCCACTGCCTTCGGGATCAAATGCTACCGTGATGATATCCGGTTTTAACCTTTTCAGGTTTTCATAAATCGGCATTACGTCCCGCACTATTGTCGGCTCTTCTGTAAAAATATCACCCTTATAAAATCCCAGGCGCGAGTGTAAAACGGAATCCGAACTGAAGCCAAAAAAGCCCCATAAAATGTCAGCTTCCCACTCACGTGTCATACCTTTTAATTGTTGGATGTACGGTAAATCCTTTTTACCAGGATATTGTGTAGAGAAATAATTAAGCAGTTCATGGATGCGAAACTCCAGGTTGTCAAAAGAGTCCTCTTCAAATATTTCCACAAGGTTTCGAAGCAGCCTTCGCGCACAGCCTTCGCGCATATCAAATTTATTATTGGCCGCAACGCCATCAAGATACTGGTACACATCACGATCCCTGAACAAGGTGTTTTGCGGATCAAAATAATTTTCCTTTAGCAGGTACTTAAAATCATTATTTTTTAAGAAATCCTGGGCATTTTTTACTTCTTTGTACATATAATTATTGGTGACGGCGTTAAACCCGCTTGTAAGATAATTGAAAAAATGTGTATTGCTCCCCTCGCGCATAAGCCTTACAAGGTAGGGCAGATAGCCAAGCATAATATCATCGTGGTGTGGTGCTGTATGGAAAATCACCTTATTTTTAGGGATGTCCATGGAATCGTTAATTTGCTTTTTATAAAGTATTTCTGCCTCGGCAGTCTATGGTTTATAATCTTTTTTTGATTTTTTCAACAAGAGTTCACCCGATCGAAACTCTTTAAAATCAGCCCGTTCCAGCTCGGAGAGTTTTTTATTTTTTTCGATTGCCAAATCCGAGATAATTTGCAAGCTGTCCTGCTTACTAAGTTGATTGGCTTTACTCAGGTAGTAATAGCGTCGCTCATTAAGCAGCTTTGCCGCGCCCTTGGTGATATAGAAACACGAGTTTTCTAATTTTTGTAAAACCGAAGCGGGGACCTGGTTTGATAAATCGGATTGAATTGCATCTTTTATAACTTGTGCTTTTGCTTCACCAGCAGCAATAATTATGGCCGTCGATTTTGGGTTGCTTACAATAGTTTGTAGCCCAATTGTAATAACCAGACGGTTTTTTGACACTTCAATACCGCCTAAGTCCGAGGCAGCTGCGGCCTGGGTTTCGTAATTTGTTGGTGTAAGGCGCGTTGTGGAAAAATGATCGGAACCGCGTACGTTAAATCCAATATGACCATCGGGGCCAATACCACCAAGGAAAAAACCAATTCCGCCAAGTGATTGGATTTTTTTCTCATAATCCGTACAAAACTGATCAACCGACTCCAATACTTTTTTTTGTTTTTCTTCAAGCAGGTTTTGGGCGTAGCGTGTACGCAGTGATAAATCAACTTTATGGTCAGGCCATATTTCATCAAGATGATGATTCTCGTCCAGGCCGATTTTATTGGGATTGATAAGCAATGCTTTTGACGCATCAAAACCAAATCCTTTTAGATAAAGTTTATTTACATAATAAAAAAAACTGTTGTGCTGTGTAGAATTGATAGGGTAGAATTCATCAATCTGGATAAAATGAAGACTCTTCATATCCGGGAAAATCGATGGGTCGACACCCGCTTGTTCAAGAATGGTTTTAACTTTTTTTGTCTTCCAGTTTTGCAATAAATAACTAACCCATTTAATAAAATGCTCCGGTGTTTTTCCTGTCGGCAGCGAAACTGTCCAACCTGGATTTTGTTGGGCCCATTCGATAAACCTTAATGCAACGAGTTTTCCAAGACTGGGGAAATTATCAACGATGATGGTTTTTATCTTCTCGGTTGGTCGATAAATAAGCTGCATATCGCTTTCTTTTAGGGCGGTTTGTTCGACAACTGAATTAACCGGGTGTTGTTTTTGCGTTTTCATATTAAAAAACCTTATATATGTTTGTATGGGAAGACCGGAAATTACATAAAAAACAATCTTTCGACAAATATTTGATTAAAAAAATAAAAATTGCTTATATTCAACTGTTGGATAGATTTGAAAAATCTAATGGAAAAAGAAAAAATGAATGAGTGAGAAAATATTTCTGTGATATTTATCAAGTTTTTCTTGCTTTTAAACTTTCGAGTTCAGATATTTCAACGTCCCCAAACGACTTAACGAAATCAACAAAACCATAATTTACTCAATAAATAAACAGGAGGTCAGGTAAATGACTAAGCAAGAACTGGTATCTAAAATTGCAGAAGATGCAGACATTTCAAAAAAAGCAGCAGAAGATGCTTTAAATTCATTCATGGGCGCAGTGAAAGGCGCATTAAGTTCTGGTGGAAGCGTTAGCCTTGTTGGCTTTGGTACATTTGGTGTATCTGAGCGTGCCGCACGTACAGGCCGTAACCCTCAAACTGGTGCAGAAATTCAGATTGCTGCACGTAAGGTTCCAACATTTAAAGCTGGTAAAGGTTTAAAAGACGCTGTTAATAACTAATACGTCGACATAAGTAGTTCTTGAGGCGGGGAGTTTTTGCTTTCCGCCTTTTTTAGTTTAGAATAATTTCTTTCCCGGTATCTTGATATGTTCACAAAAAACTTTATTCTTTCGATAATAACTTTTCTACTTCTTTCCTGCATGCCGCCACGGATACAAAAGTCACTCACTCCGGCTGAAAAAATAACCTCTCAGATTAAATATATTTTAGATGACCCTGTTTTGGCAAATGCGCAAATTGGCGTATATATACAATCTATCTCTGATAATTCTGTTTTATTCAAGCAAAATGAGTACAAACTTTTTGTACCTGCATCCAATCAAAAATTATATACCACAGCCTCAGCCTTAGAGCTTTTAGGTGAAAATTTTCGATATGAAACTCGTTTTATCAGCGAAGGCGATGTTTCGGACAGTACTCTTTTGGGCAATCTTATAATTCGGGGGCAGGGCGATCCATCCATTTCTGGCAGGTTTAGGCAAAAAGATGTTCTGGCCTATTTTAATGATTGGGCCGATTCGCTAAAATCTAAAGGCATTGTAAAAATTGACGGCAGTTTGATTGGCGATGAATCCTATTTTAAAGGTAATAAATTAGGATGGGGCTGGAACTGGGATGATGAACCATTCTGGTATTCAGCACAAATTGGGGCGCTTTCCTATAATGATAATTGCGTGGATATAAAAGTTTTTGCCGGAAAAAAAGCCGGTGATGCCGTATCGCTCCAGTTAAGCCCGAAAACAGATTATCTTCAAATAAATAACCGGGCTTATACGGTGGCAAAAGATTCTCTTTCTACCTTTGTACTAAGCCGTGCCCGTGGTAAAAATATTATCGAGTTGCAGGGCGCTTTACCCGAGGGCGAGGTCGTAACGGGGGCTTCAATTACGGTTGAAGAGCCAGCATTATGGTTTTTAGATACATTCTATAATGTGTTAAAAAAGCATGGCATTTCTGTAAAAAAGGGTTATATGTTAAGAGCGAAAAACCTAAACGCTGACATACCCCAAAGGAAACTCCTTTTTAAACACTGCTCGCCCGATTTGGCAAAGCTTGTAAAAGTTGTAAACAAGGAGAGCCATAATTTTTATGCAGAGCAAATTTTTAAAACACTGGGTGCCGAGCTAAATAAAAAAGGCTCTGCCGAGGGAGCCTCTAAAGTTGTAATGCAATGGCTAAATTCGATTGCCGTTACAGAATTCCAGGCCAAGCCGGTTGATGGTTCCGGCCTTTCCAGAATGAACCTGATAAGTCCCTATTCCACAGCTACTTTGCTAAAATATATGTACCAGAGCAAAAATTTTGAACCATTTTATGAATCGTTGCCGATCGCCGGTGTTGATGGCACCTTAAAAAACCTGATGAAAAATAGTGTCGCTCAAGGTGTCGTTCGGGCTAAATCAGGTACAATGACACATGTGCGGAGTTTGGCCGGATATACAACAGACCGCTCGGGCAATGACTATCTTTTTGTAATTATGGCCAATTCCTTTACTGTCCCGGTGAGTTATATAAAAGAGATGCAGGCAAAAATTTGCATACTTTTGACAGGTTACGATCCAAAGAAGAATTAATCGAAAATAAAGGTGTTTTATGAAACGCAGACAATTTTTAAAGGCGGGTACTCTTGGATTGGGGACTTCGCTTATAACGGGCAGGGGCTTATCGGCAAAGGCATTTATAACGGGTGAAAAAAGTTCAAGGCCGATTGTTATTTCCAGCCATAATGGTTTACGTGCCACCGAGAAGGCTATGGAATTTATTAAAAATGGATCGGACGCGCTGGATGCCGTAATTGCCGGTGTAAATATTGTAGAAGAAGACCCGGAAGATATGTCGGTAGGCTATGGCGGCCTTCCAAACGAGGATGGCGTAGTGGAGCTGGATTCGTGTTGTATGCACGGGCCAACCCATAATGCCGGCGCTGTTTCTGCCCTCCAAAATATTAAAAATCCTTCAAAAGTGGCAAAATTGGTGATGGAGCGAACGGATCATGTTTTGTTGACCGGGATAGGCGCATTAAAATTTGCACGGGCCCACGGATTTAAAGAAGAAAATCTATTGACAGATAAAGCACGCCGGGCCTGGTTAAAATGGAAAGAATTACGGGATGGAAACGATGACTGGTTTCCGCCGGATATGGATGAAAAAATACGATCGGCCAAAGATATTCCTTTTACCTATGGAACAATCACTTGCCTTGGCTTGGATTTGAAAAACAATATTTCCGGTGTGACCACAACCAGTGGCCTAAGCTATAAAATACCGGGCAGGGTTGGCGATAGCCCGATAATTGGCGCCGGGTTATATGTGGACAATGAAATAGGCGCGTGCGGCTCTACAGGCCGTGGGGAAGAGAATTTAAAAAACCTTACTTCTTTCTTGGTAGTAGAGTTTATGCGCCAGGGGATGGCACCGGATGAAGCTTGCCTGGCAGGGGTGAAGCGTGTGGCAAAACACGCCATACACAAATCGCTGTTACGCAAAGATGGCAAACCTAATTTTAATATCACCTATTACGCCCTCAACAAAAAAGGTGAATTTGGCGCGGCAAGTATGTATGGCCCTGGTAATTTTTCTGTAAATAATGGAAGTGAAAACAAACATTTTAAAGCTCTTTACCTTTATAAGCGGCTCAAAAATTAAAAATCGGCGCTCCATATTCACCAGATTATACAATCGTGATAATTTTATTTTATTTCTTCAATTTTTGGTGATAACTCATTATGCCCGAGCCAGTATATTCATGGGTCTTATTTTTATAAACTTTTATTTGGAGGTCGTATTATGGTAGAATTGTATAATAAATTCAGGAATTCATTATCGGTATTGGAAGATATTGTCCCCCTGTTATTTCGCTTTTTGCTTGGCTATGTTTTTTATGTGACGGGAATGATGAAGCTGAATGGCTTTGAGGGAACGGTCTATTGGTTTGAACATATTCTAAATATTCCATTTCCTACCCTCAACGCTTTTATGGCCACTGCCACAGAAGTTGCAGGCTTTATTTTATTGATTTTAGGTTTGGGCACCCGGTTAATTTCCATTCCCTTGTTTTTTGTTATGATTGTTGCAATGGTAACTGTTCATATCGATAATGGTTGGCTGATAATTGGCAGCAGCGATGCAAATCCGGAAATTGCCAGCAGGTTGTCTGCAGCAAAAGATATTTTAAAAGAGTATGGTAATTACGAGTGGCTTACAGAAAAAGGCAGTTTTGTGATTTTACAAAATGGTATGGAAAATGTAATAACATATATGGCCATGCTTCTCGCACTTATCGCCTGGGGCCCAGGTAAAATTAGCCTTGATGCGTTTATTGAATCCAAAATGAAAAAATAGTGTTTGAGGGGGATCTGTAAAAGGGCATCTTATTTGAGCTGCCCTTTTTTTATGCCATTAACCATTGTACCAGTTGTACAACTCCATAGATGATCCCAAAACATAATGCACAAGCCAAAACTATTTTAATCCCCTGTTTCATTCCTCACCTTTTTTTTCGATTTATTTATTCGTTTTCTCTTAATTCTTTTTTTAACATTTTATTGATTACAAATAATCCGGGTAAAACAATTATTCCCAGCCCGATTATTATCCACCAAAAAAGTGAACCTAAATTGCTGTACATCCATGAGCCGAAAATGGGGCCAATCACAAAGGAGAACGAGAATGTGAATGCGAGCATGCCCATATAGGCACCCCGGTTTTGATCGTTGGCGCGGTTTGCAATAAAAGTGGTAATGAGCGGGAATGCCAACATCTCTCCAAATGTCCAGATGAGAACAGTTGCCATTACAAAAATAACCGAACTGTTAAACATTACGGCGCCAAATCCAAAACTTAATAAAAAAAGCCCCAGGGCAATAACGGAAATATTATTCCGTTTTTCTACTTTGTGCACGATAGGCATCTCGAAAAGTACAATTATAAAGGCATTAAAGGCCAGTAGTAAACCAATGGTATCTTCATTAAAAAGATAGCTTTCTTTTAAAAACAGAGGCCATGTGTTGAATAATTGATTAAACACAAAGCTTATTATTATCAGGATGAGAATAAACTGTAAAAATATATAATCTTTTAAAGGGGATATTTTTTTTACTTTGTTATTTGCAGAAATTTTATGGTGTGCGAGTTGGGGTTCTCTATAATAAAACAATAAAAAAATCGCCGCAACTATGCAGGTTATACCTTCAACCCAGAAAATATAACCATAACTGTAAAGAGCCAAAAAACCACCAATGGCGGGTCCAATCGATATGCCAAGGTTTACTGCGAGGCGGAGCAGGGCAAAGCCACGCGCCCTGTTTTCCGGTTTGGTAGAGTTTGCAATGGCTGTCATTACGGCCGGCCGGAACGACTCTGCAATTATGGCCAGGCAAAATAAAGCGATGCTTAAATTAAGGATTCCCTCAACATAGGCTAAAGCAATATAACCCAAGCCACCAAAAAATAAGCTGGAGAGCTGAACGGCTTTTGTTCCAAATTTGTCACTGAACCAGCCACCGGCATAAGCGCCGATCATTGCACCCATTCCGTAAAAGCTTAAGATAATACCGGCCGTTTCCAGTGGATAATTCAATTCTTTTGTGAGGTAAAGCATCAAAAAAAAGATAACCATAGAGCCACTACGGTTGATCAACATGGAAAAAGTTAAAATCCAGGCATTCTTTGACAGGCCGGAAAAGGAAGATTTATAATGGGATATAATATTATTTAGCATACATTTCTAAAATTCTGCATTGTAATTTGTATGTAGAGGATAAGAATTATCACTCCATTATGCGTCGTGGCAGCATTACAACTTAGTATTTAAGTTTTTTCCTTACAAGGTTTAAACTTTTTTCTGACTTCTTAGCTATAATCACATTTTCAATGATCAAGAAAACACCCTATAAGTTGTTTAAACTGAAGAATTGGTATCACCAGGTGCACTATTTTTCTCTACCTCTATTTTTTATTTAAGTTGTTCGTCATTTCAAACGATAATCTATTGAAAATTCATTATTTAAATAAGTTTTTATGTATTTTAAAATGGGATACCCGCACAATAATGAACGATCTTTTTTATCTGGACAGACTTGATGATTGGTTGGATGGAATGAATGGCAAAGAATTGAAAGAGCTTGACTATAAATATCTTGGTGATACCCAAGTACAACTTGGGCATTATATGCATATCTATGAAAAAGGCTTGGAGTTGTTGAGAAGTGAACCAGAACCAAAAGAGCTTTTATTAAAAGTTTTGGATGAGTATACCACACGATTTTCCGAATTACCAAATTTTAGTACAGATATACTTGATGATGAAAATTTCGATGAAGAGTCAAAGGAGAAGCTTAAATCGCTTATCTTGTTCGGGACACAAGCGGCATTAATAAAAGAAAATTCACGCATTCAGCAAGACTTGAGAATGGCCAATCAAAATTATAGCGACCTCCTAAGTGTGATCACGCATGAGTTTAAGAATTCCCTTACTTCCATTTATGGATATAACCGAATTATAGAAAAACGCGTCTCAGAAAATAGGACAAACGATCTCCAGGAAATTACCGGCAATGTTGACCGCCTCTCAAAAAAACTGTTTAACTTAATCGAGACTTTGTTGAATATGTCTTTGATTGAACAGAAAAAACTGGTGGCAGAAACAAAAGAGTATAGATTGATCCTTGATGTAATTCAGCCCATGGTGAATGAACTTGAGCTACAACTTCACGAAAAAGGGATGGTCATCGAAATAATATCGAAGGAAGATGATGTTGTTTTGACCGGTGATCCGGGTTTATTACAAATTGCCCTGCGCAACCTTGCGGTTAATGCGATTCAGTATGGGTATGAAAAAACGGATATTGAAATTCGTATGGAAAAAATCAGGGACAGGGTTTTGATTGAGGTTTTTAATAAAGGGCAAGGCTTGGATAAAAAGTACCTAAAACGTATATTTGAAAAGTTTTCACGTTTTCATACAAAATATAAACAAACCAATGTAGGGATTGGTTTATTTACCGTGAAGCATATTATTGAACTTCACAATGGATCGATTGTTGCTGAATCAAAGCAGGGCGAATGGATGCGCTTTTTAATTAATCTACCACTAAGTTAATAAAGAGAATAACGAATGAACGATATCTTGCGCTTTCATGTGCCATGCAGAATAGAATATACCAAGCTGGTCGAAGATTTTATTAAAGTAGCCTCCCCATATTTGCATCCCAATTGCAGTAAGGAATTTACAAGTAAGCTCTGCCTGGTAATGAATGAGGTATTTGTAAATATTGTTGAGCACACAAAGACAGCTGAAGAAAACGAAATTGTCCGCTTACAGTTTGAGATCGGTTTAAAATATTTTTCAATTTCTATTTATGATTCTGGCCCTGGTTTTAAAGGTGATGGCCATTTGCCACCCTATCCAAAAGAGTGTATTGGCAAAGAGTATGAACTTAGGGATGTGCTTGATGGCACCGTTTATTATAAAGTAACCGATCCCTTTTCAATAAATTTTTCATTTAAAGAAAAAGACGAAGTTGAACTTGACGATTTAGATTTGCTTGATAAAATTAACGACAACGGGCTTGGCATGTCTCTGGTAACCAAGTTGATGGATACGGTTACCTATTCATATATTGGCAATGGAAAGTTTGATTGGAAGTTGGTTAAAAAATTAGACTGATTTTGTATCTAAATACTTCTGTGTGGTAGTTTGTCAAATTCTTTTTCATTATCATACTCATGCTCTTAATCGCATTTAACTTAAAAAAAAGAATGTGTTTGCAAATGAATGGATATTTCAGATAGTTCTATGTTTTTTTAAAAACCTGACTTTAATTAAAATTAAAAGGGCTGTCCAAATTGGGACAGCCCTTTTTTTCGTTTTGTTTGTAAATCCACTTATCGTGCGATTAATTCGATCTGTGTCTTATAGTTTTTCCCATCCCTTAGGTAACTTAAATCAACTTTATCGCCCGCTTTAAATTTTTTCAATACATCCGAATATTCCTTTAAGTTTTTCACTTTAAAATCACCCAATTGGATTATTATATCCCCTTTTTGCAAGCCGGCTTTTGCAGCGGGAGAATCATCGGATAAGTCGGCAATTTTTACACCCTCGCCTGAGAAGGCAAAATCAGGCATGCTTCCTGTTGTTACACGTCGTCCTCCCGACTTGCCTGCTGGTTTTGAAGGCCCTTTTTTACCACCATTAAAAGTCATGGGCTTATCACGTTCGGCAAGATAAACAATACTTTCACGCACAAACGTGGCCACTTTTACCATACCTGCCGTGTCAATTTTATCTGCTGTGTCGCTTGGGCGGTGATAATCGCCATGAGGGCCGGAAAAAAACTGGACGGCAGGAATGCCCGCTTCCACAAAACTCACCTGATCGCTGGCATCCAAATCCTGTGTAACGATCTCCGGCTCAACACCTGTTACATAACCCGTGCCCATAAAAATAAATTTCCATTCCCGGGCACTGGACGAATTTAAAATCACTAATTTATTCTTGCCCAAACGGCCAACCGTATCCAGAATTAATGCGCCAATTATTTTTTTTGCCGGAAACTGTTTCATATTTTTTACATAATAGCGTGAACCGAGCAAACCGCTCTCTTCGGATGTGAAAGCTAAAAAAATCACGGTGCGTTGTGGTTTTAATGTTTTGCCCAATAATTTGGCAAGCTCCAGCATCACTGCAACGCCGCTGGCATTATCGTCTGCGCCATTGTGGATTTTTCCTTCGTTTCCCTTGCGCACATCGGGCCAGCCCAAACCAAGATGATCGTAATGGGCGCCGATAATAACGGATTCGCCATCAAAATCTTTGTTTGTACCCGGGATTATCCCAATAATATTTTTTACCGGTGCTTTTGTCCCCTTTGTGTCAATAACTTCCTGCCATTTCTGAACATAACTGCCATCATCTGCGCCGGGCTTTAAACCTGCCATTTTAAATTGTTCCTCGATATAGGCCGCCGCTTTTTCGATACCCGCACTTCCCGGTGCACGACCCTTCAATTCGTCACTTGCTAAAAATGTCACTGTCTCCAGCATCCGGTCAGCTGAGAAAACGGGCGCTAATTTTGCGAGGGCAGGGCGTTTGGGAAGTTCAGTAAATACTTTTTCCCTGCTATTCGCTAAATTGACCATTAATGGCGAATGAATGGCCGGCCATTGGCCTTTTGCAATGTTTGATGGCTCATCACCTTCAAATGCAAGATAGCTGTATTTGCCATAATGGGGCAGCTTGCGCGCTAATCCGGCAACAGCATCTTTATTGCCGATGGTTAACCAAACCAAAACAGAATTCGGGTTTTTGGGGTGGCGGACAGAAAAGATAAAACTATTATTTTCTTTTGAGACGTTTGTTTTTCCGATGCGGATATTTTTGTCGGTAACTTCAACATCAAAATTGGTTAGACTTTTTTTGATGGAACCCGCCCAGCTATTATTTTCTCCAAATATCCACACGGCTTGGTCGTCTGGTAATTTCGTGACCTCGTCGTCAAATTTAATGGTGGATTTTTTAGAAGGGTCTTTTGCCCAAATTTCTGCTAATTTTTTGTACTCTTCTTTTTTTTCTTTTGAGGCTTTGGCTGGCAATAAAAAGAGAATCTTTTCCGCACCAAAAATTTTGGAAAGCGCCGGAGGAATTTCATTATAGTGCAGCTTACGGAACAGATTAAATTGTGGGTCCACCTGTACGAGTAACGGCTTCTCGGCAAACTCCAACTGGAATTGTTGCTTTTTTTCTGTCATACGGACATATTTTATATCTGCCTTGTCAGCAAAAGAAACAGCTACGGGGATACTCAAATCATACGCATCGTCTTTTTGAATTTGATTGATATTAAACTGGAGCTTGTATCCGCCTGCAACTTTAGAGACCTTAACATCGGATAAAGTCAATTCCGGCGCACCGGTGCGATCGATCCACTGTGTAAAAAAGGCCTTTAGGTCTTTACCGCTGACAGATTCAAAAGCAAGGCGGATATCATCGAAAGACGCCCGTTTATATTTTTCATCCCGATAGAATTTTTGGAATCCCCGAATAAAATTTTCATCACCAACTTCCTGGCGTAACATGTCCCACATCATGGACGATTTTCCGTATCCCACAGCTTCGGAAGAAGCGCTGGTACGGGAAATAAATTTATTGAGGGGAAAGTCGTTCTCTGGGTTCACATAATCCGTATATTTTTGCAAGGTAGAGCGGCGGTATGCATCACCCTGGCCACGTTGCTCTTTAATCAGGTGATCGGCCATATAGGCGGTTAAACCTTCACACCAGTTGCCATTGTCAAAATCGACATAAGCGCTGTTGCCCCACCAGTTATGCAACAACTCATGCGGGTACGAAGAGTGCAGGATAAATGGAAAACGGATAATTTGCTCGCCAAGTAAAGTAAACGATGGCATGCCGTATCCGGTTGCCCAAAAGTTTTCCACCAAAGCAAATTTAGAAAAAGGATATGGGCCGACAAGGTTGCGGTACATCTCCAGGTATTGCGCGGTAGTTTCCAAATATTTGTTGGCCATGGTTTCATCGGGCGTGCGTAAAAAAGCCATCACATCCACGCTGCCGGCAGAAAAATTGTATTCTGTAAATTTTGCAGCAATCAGGTAAACTTCTTCCATCAGTTCGGGCGAATCCCAGGTGGTAATTTGTTTGGTGTCTTTTATCTCATGCAGCGTCCGGTTGCCCTGACTGACGACATCCCAGCCTTTGGGAAGGGTGGTTGTCAGTTCAAATGTAATTAATTTATCATTAAACCAGGGAATCCAATACGTGGAGCCGGAGAGATACGCGCCGCGTTCTTCGATAAGGCCGGGTGTTTGACTAAAACCACGGGCGTATTCCTCACCGACTTGTTCAATAGGATGATAGATTTTTCCACTAAATTTTAAGGTAAACTCAAGATCACCCACATGCTTGGAATCAAAAGTAAGTGTATATTTATTTTGGGAAATATTTGAAGAAGCATCAAAATCTTCCTTGTCCATACCAAGGTCTTCTGCCTTTATCACGCTTTTACTTAGTGTGATTGTTACGCCGGGTGTTGCAGAGGAAACGGTCAAATCAGCGCTTAATAAAAATGAATGCAGGTCCTTTAACTGATCATGAGGGATAGTGATTTTATCTGTGGCCTCGATAAAACTTTTGGCCGGGTCAATGCTGGCCTCTATTTTATGATGAATAGCTTTCGGGCCGGCAAGGGCAAAACCGGCTAAAATAAACACGATGAAAAGTGGGTGTAATTTTTTTAACATTTTATATCTCCGATCTTTTTAGAATTTATCTACAAACGCTGTAATGAGCAGCTTAAATAAGGTCGTTATTCTGAATTTATTTCAGGGTTCAATGACATTATCTTATTGGGGATGCCGAAATAAATTCGGCATGACGGTTTTCAACTGTTTTAAATGGGCTCATTAATAGGTAAACAAATTACTATACTTTGCTTACCTATTAATTTTTATAAGATAATTACCTTACAATAACCTGGATAGGCTTTTCAACTTTCATATATTTTTTTGCAACGGATAAAACATCATCCAGCTTAACATTTTTAAGTTGTTCTAAAAAATTCGCATCATAGTTTATATCACCATGAAAATAAAGCGACGTCGCTAAGTAATAAGCCTGGTTGATGCTGGAAAGCCTGCGGAACATCATACGCCCCAAGTACATGTTTATGGATTTTTGTACGTCGTCTTCGGTAAGTCCCTCGAGGGTTTTCATGGTAAAAAATCCTGGATATTGTGGCACTAAAACATCCACATTCTTAGGACGTGTTCCCTGGTTAATCCGAAAAAGGGCTTTATCGTCATTTAAAACAATCCCTGCACGGATACGGTAGGCCATACCTTGTTTTTCCCGAATGTCAAAAACAATTCTATCGGAGAGGATAAGGGACAACGCAGTTAATGCAGCTTTGTCATCAGTATTGATGTCTTTAATAAATCCCCAAAAGAGATAGGCGCGTTCACTATCAAATTCTTTCTCGGTTGTAACCGGCTTTTCGTTGTTTTGCAGTTTCTTTGAATAAGCGGGCATTTCGTTCCGGATTGGTTGGCCCACAAAATTTGTAAAAAGTGATTCTATTGTTTTTGGATCTTCTGGAGAAACGACAGAAACTATGGCATTGCCCGCATGAAAGTACTTTTTGGTAAAACTAATTATAGCCTCATATGAAACAGTTGAATCGTTTTTAGTAAAAGGTGGTTTCTGATAGATGGCATCCGAGTAGGTCTTTTCGAAAAACTTTTTAGCTTTATTGCCGCCGCCCATCATCGGGTTCTTGCTGTTAAATTTCTCAAAAGCTTTATTAAATTCTTCCTCTGTGGGCTTAAAGTTGTTCATTTGATCGTTTAAAAAATTGATCACAGCGTGTACGTCATCGGCCAGTGCTTCTACACGGATATAGCCAAAATCCGGGTGAAGGTAAATATTGTCCATCGGGAACCAGGGATTATCATTGACTTTAAAACTTAACCCAAATTTGGTTGTAATTAATTTATTCTCATCCGATTTAAGACGTTGGCCAAAACAATCATGCAAAATTTTTGCAGCATTTTTTCCAAATTGAGATTCAATAGACGCTTTATGTTTAAATAAATAATGGATGGCCAAAAGGTTGCTGGCCTTATTTTGAACTGCGATCAATGTTTGCCCGGTATTGGCATTTTTAAAAAGTTGTTTTGCCGTAGAAGCAGTACTTTCCTCTTACGGTTTTGGTGCCGGATTTTGTACAATAATTAAGGGTTGAGAATTAATTTCCAGCTCCTTAAGTAATTGGGCTGCTTTGTTTAGCCCGGAGCCGCTATATGAAGCAAGCACACCTTCGATACCTTGTACTGAAAAAGGATAGGCGTTATAAATACCAAACATATGCGGTTTTTCGATATTCTTAAAAAAGGCTGTTCGGGCACTGGCCACTTCCATTTCAATTTCTTCCGGAGAAATTGAAAACTTAAGTTTGTATAAATTATCCAGGGTGATTTTTTTTAGGGCATCAAAATCCACATCCTGTTTTAATACAATGCGTATTTCAAGATAATTGGCCACGGGTGAACTATGGGTAGAATAATCAAGCCGTTTGAACGTGTCTGGAAATTTTTCTTTTATGGCATCTTCAATTGTATCGATATTTTTTTCGAGAACAACTTCCATCAGGCGATAATAGTCAGGCGAAGAAATAAAAGGAAGCGGGAAAAGCATTTGAAATTGTGTATCATTACCGTCATAAAACCTAAAATAGAGCTTGTTACGTCCGTCATTTTTTAGAGTCAGTTTTTGAAAACCTGTTTTCCATGCGGGGCTTTCATTCCGTAAAACTATACCTGGTTTGGCTTTCCCGTAAATTTGTTTAATTGATTTGAGCATCTCGGCGCTTTTAAAATTCCCTATTACGCTTAAGATCATGTTATTGGGCACATAATTGTTTTTATAAAATGTATTTACTTCTTTGCGGGACATCCCTTCGATGGTGGCATAAGTTCCTAAAGTAGGTAATGAAAGGGCGTGGTCCGGATATAAAATTGCGTTTGTATTTCTTGCTAACTGTTCATTGGGTTCCGCAAGGGATTTAGAAATTTCTTCCAGTACAATCCCTTTTTCTTTCTCAAATTTTTCTTCCGGGAGAATAGAATTAAACAGCATGTCCGCTTGGATTTCCATACCTTCAAGAATATGCCCGGCAGGTGTAACCATCATGTAGTTTGTATAATAATCAGACGTGTTGGCATTATTATATGCCCCGATACGGTCAGCATCGTCATATAATTTTTTTTGGCTGCGTGTAACGGTACCGTTAAATAACAGGTGCTCCAGCATGTGGCTCATCCCGCTTGTTGCAAAGGTTTCATAAGCCGATCCTGTTTTTACTATAACATTGGCGCCAACCATGGGCAGGGCAGGGTTCTCGATTAATAAGACCTGCATGCCGTTATCCAGCAATTGGATGGACACGCCTGTGGGCAAGGGGTTGATCTGCGTAACAGAATAATTTTGCGCGCTGGCACATGTAAGTAATACGAGAAAAAAACTAAAAAATGCAGAATAGGGTTTATTGACCATTTTTATTGCTCCTTTTAAAGCAGATATGTTTGATTGTGTTTTGATGGTTGAGTCGGGCTGGTCAAAATATAATAAATCTGCGATTTAAAATTTGAAATAAAATTAAATTGTACTTAAAAGGGGATTTTTTATATTTTCAATGCGTTCTCAGAAAATATTTTAACCCGGACCGTATCAAATTATGCAAATCGATGTATTGGCTTTTGGCGCACACCCCGATGATGTTGAGCTTTTTTGCTCCGGCCTGCTGATAAAATTAAAATCGCAGGGATTTAAAACAGGGATAATTGATTTGACCGCTGGCGAGTTAAGTACGCGGGGCAATGTTGGGCTTAGGGCGCAGGAAGCCCGGGAAGCAGCCAAAATATTAAATGTGGATATTCGCGAAAACCTTGGGCTAAAAGACGGTGATATAAAAATTGATGCTGAGAACAAAGGGCGTGTGATTGAAGTTATCCGTAAATACAGGCCAAAAATTGTTTTAACGCCTTATTGGGAAGACCGGCATCCGGATCATATAAGTGCATCACGTTTGGTAGGAGCATCTTTTTTTTATAGTGGGCTCAGTAAAGTTAAAACAAGGCACGAAGCGTATCGCCCTAAAACATTAATTTATTATTTTCACCACGATGTAGCAAAGCCATCATTTATTGTAGATGTTAGTGTTGAATTTGAAACAAAATTAAAGGCTGTCCAGGCTTATCAAAGCCAGTTTTTTAATCCTTCTTCCAAGGAGCCGGCTACTTATATTAGCCGCCCGGAATTTACAGAATCTATAATAAACAGGGCCAAATACTTTGGTTTTCAAATTGGGGTTGAATATGGTGAGCCCTTTTTTGTAAAATCGGCATTAAAGATAGATAACATAATGGAAATATTTGCGTAACCCCGTCTATCTGTTTTTTGTAGTTTTTGTGGTGAAAGATGGCTAACTTAGGCCTAAGCATCGCCAAGCAGATTCAATCCACGATGCAGCCAATTATTACCGACGACATTTTTTAGCAGAATAAATAAAAGGATCGAGATGGGTTTTACATTTAACGACGAGAAAATCAAAGAAATTGAAGACGTTTTGGACACGAAGTTTAAAAAACGCGGTGACCAGTACCGGGCGGTTTTACTAAATACAGAACTTGGTCGTAAGCTGACAATCGAGATTTACCCCGATATGCAAATTGGTACACGCAAAGGGAACCTGGTCTCTATTTTTACGCCGTATACCCATTCCCAACTGCATTTTTGCAATGGCTTTGTTGCCAGTGATGTACTGGAAGAAGTTACCTTTTTTGCCGAGTTTAAAGGCCACTTATCAGGTGTGATTGTTGAACGCCAGGCTGGCTGTTCCATCTTTACCAATGTTGATGCAGAACTTTTATCGGGTGATTTTACCAAACTGGCGCCGGAAGTAATGCTATCCGGGATAGCTCTCTCGTTAACCGAGCCACTGCTGGAGAAGAATGCCGGAAAATAATGCATGCCTTCCTGAAATTATATATTAGTCACCTCACCTTCGAGCAAAACCTTTCCCAGAACTCCGTAGATGCTTATAAGCTTGACATTATCAGGTTCTTAGATTATCTCAAAAAAAATGGAGTTAGTTCCCCAAAAGATGCCAAGCCGGTTCACGTGCACCGTTTACTTCAGGTTTTGACTGAGATTGGTTTAAGCGAAAACAGCCTGGCCAGAAACTTATCTTCCATTCGTGGATTTTACCGTTTTTTAATTAGCGAAGATATAATTGATGCCGACCCGACGACGCATGTTGACCGACCACGAATTCCGCGCTATCTGCCCTCTGTTTTAACATTTGAGGAAGTTATGGATTTGTTTGCCGTTCCCGATTTAAATAAACCCCTCGGGCTGCGCAACCGGGCAATGTTTGAAGTGATTTATGCTTCGGGCCTGCGTGTATCGGAATTATTGACAATGAAGATTTCACAGATATATTTTGAGCAGGAAATTTTACGCATCTTTGGCAAGGGGCGTAAAGAGCGGCTTGTACCAATTTCGGATTCGGCCTTAAAATGGCTCAAGGAATATTTGGATTCTGTCCGTCCCGGATTGGATAAGCACAGGACTGGCGATACAATTGTATTTTTAAATTCGCGGGGCAAACCGATGTCACGCATGGGCTTTTGGAAAATAGTGGACAAAGCGGCACATCAGGCTGGTATAAAAAAGAAAGTGCACCCGCATACCATGCGCCATTCCTTTGCTACACATTTAATAGAAAATGGCGCTGATCTACGCGCGGTGCAGGAAATGTTGGGCCATGCGGATATTAGTACCACACAAATATATACACATTTAGACCGAAGCCATATTGATAGAGAATACCGAAAATTTCATCCCCGGGCTTGATAATTTTCTTCATATAGAAAATTGAAATAAACCTACAAAATATATACATTTACGTTTTAATAATTTTACCAAGATTAAATGAATACTTCTTCTATAAACGATCTCCAAAAAATAACCGGTTTTTTCGGTAATAGTCCCCAAGTTGAAGAGTTGTTACAGACCGTTGCAATGGTTGCTCCAACGGAATTATCTGTGCTTATAAATGGTGAAAGCGGTACAGGAAAAGAAGTTATCGCCAATGCCGTCCATGCTTTAAGTAAACGAAAAAACAGGACAATGGTCTCAGTAAATTGTGGCGCAATCCCCGAAGGTATTTTGGAGTCGGAATTATTTGGTCATGAAAAGGGATCGTTCACCGGGGCTGTTGGGCTGAAAAAAGGCTATTTTGAAGTAGCCGATAAAGGAACGATTTTTCTCGATGAAATTGGCGAGATGTCTTTAAATACGCAGGTAAAGCTTTTACGGGTGTTAGAATCATCCGAGTTTATGCGCGTTGGTGGAACAGCAACCCAAAAAGTAGATGTGCGTGTAATTGCCGCCACAAATAAAAATCTTGAACAGGCTGTACAAGAAAATGAATTTCGACGGGACTTATATTTTCGTTTAAAAGCGATTACAATAAATATCCCGCCATTAAGAAACCGTAAGGAAGATATTCAGGGGCTGGTTATCCATTTTGCCCAACTCTATGCCGACAAAAATAATATCAATTTTAAAGGGTTTTCACCCGAAGCCATCAATGAGCTAGTTGATTACAGCTGGCCGGGCAATGTGCGGGAACTGCGAAATTTTGTAGAGACGGCAATAATTTTAAACAAGGGCGGCGTTGTCCGGTCTGATTATGTAAAAAATGCTTTAAATATAGACCCCGGGTTTTCTAACTCCGGATCGTTGCCAATTCCTTTAAATAAAACGCCCGACCAGGCAGAACGTGAACTTATTTATAGGATGTTGATGGCTTTAAAGTTGGACATGGATGAGTTAAAGCAGATGTTTTCTATGTTCATGCAAAACGGTTCGGCCCCAAAAACATACAGCCCGGTTAATGACGAACGTCCCATCGGGGAGAGTGGCATTAATGAGATTAAACCTACCACACTATCGGGTATGGAACGTGAAATGATAAAAGATACCCTTAATAAATATGCCGGTAGCCGCCGTAAAACAGCACGGGCGCTTCAGATTAGTGAACGGACGCTTTATCGCAAAATAAATGAGTATGGGCTTTAGCAGGTGACAGGCATTTAAAAAGTTAAAAATAAATAAATAAATCATTAATAATGAGTCCGGTCTAAAAAGGTCAGGACTTGTCATGCTGACCCCGCCTCTTTTCGGCGGGGGAAGAATCCTATGATTGAGGTGTATAGTCCTGAAATAGGTTGACTAAACCAGTCAACTAAAACCAGGACAAAAAATGAGCAAAAACAAGCCAAAGAGATATAGTGAGGTTTTCAAGAGGAAAGTTGTTGCCGAAGTTCTTGAGGGCGTGTTCACAAAAG
>JAJRVW010000031.1 GCA_024277115.1 Calditrichota bacterium | reverse complement strand
TTTGAAGCTCATATAAAAACGCTCCATCATTTCCTTTGCTTTTTCTGCGTAATAAGGCATTACTTTCTGGCATAGCATGTCCTCCTCTTTGTATCCTAACCTAATATAGATTTTTCCGAGGGGACATTTGGCACTATTTCATCAAAATCATCTTATAACTTTTACTGAATCCTGCTGAACTTTCTAATGTATAAAAATAAACACCGCTGCTAAGGCTGCCTGCATTAAAACTTACAGAATAATCCCCCGGTGCTTGTTGTTTGCTTACCAATGTTGCCACCTGTTGTCCGGCCACATCGTAAATACGTAACTGTACTTTTCCCGGTTTTGCTACGTTATAGCGGATGGTTGTACTTGGGTTAAAGGGGTTTGGGTAGTTTTGTGAAAGGTAAAATTCTCCCGGATAGAGTACCCTGCTATCTGCAATAGCTGTAGCCGTTCCCCGTGGTACAATTTCTTCCACAATATCTACAGAATTGGAAGTTGAATCGATTCCGCCCAAAACATATAAACCACCTTCATAACCCGCCGTCGCCATCCAATGTCTTTTGGAACTAATTTCCAGGCTATCAAGCGCCCAGCTATCTGTACTGACATTATAAACAAGGACACTTTTATACTCGGCATAGCGTCCGCCGGAAACATTACCGCCCACATTATAAATCAGGTTGTTAATTATACTCATCGCCGATGCGCCCACCTGATATAACGAGTTTGAAAGCTGTGTCCAAACATCATTGGCGGGATCATATTTTTGGAATGTGGAATCATTATAGCCAATTACATAAATACTATTTTCATATATTATTGAGCTCAGGTTTAACGGGCTTGAAACACCTGCATTTGTTTTTGTGACCCATTCATTATTCTGGATGGAATATTCGTAAACATTGCCATTGGGTTCAAACAGGTAGATGAAACCATTCCAATATTCGGCGGCCACACCCCATGTTGTGTTATTGGGGCTTTCTGCTAAATAAGTCCAAACTTTTGTATCAAGATTATACTTCCGTAGCAGCCTAGGTCCTGAAGGCCAACCACTGATTAAATAAACTTCGTTGCCAACCAAAACCGTTTCCACATCCCACAAATTCTTATCGGGGATGATACTTTCTAACGCCCAGCTAGTACCATCATAAACAAATACACTGTCATAAACTACACTTCCACTCCAGTTATTTGAACCGCCAAAATAATAAATTTGATTATTATAAACCTCAGCAGACCCTGCACCTAAAGGGATTGGCAAAGAAGGGATATCCTGTGCAGAAAGTGGCAAAAGGCCCCATAATAAAAAGAAAATTATAACCCAATGTTTCATATTATACTCCTGTTTTTTTACAACTAAATTTAATTCAAATTATTAAGTTTCTGTTTAACCCAATATTAAAGTAAGAAAAATTTTATGCTGTGATATATTACAAATATTGCTTTATCACTCGTCAGGTTAGAAAGGTTCCTTATAAAAAAGTAGAAACTGAACGAGCCATTCTAAAATTTTATTTTCACCATAAAAATATTTTCGGCCCAGATGATGTTAAAAATGACATAATTATTTTTATCATTAAATATGCCTTTCCCTATTTCTGCCGATATATTTTGTTGTAATTGAAAGACAGATACCCAAATCCATATTACAAACACGGCTTATGATTAAGGTTATCCAAATAATACTAATAAATGTATTTCTTGCATTTGCCCAAACAGGATTAATTGATTTAAACAATCAATTGGTTTTTAAAAGATATGGTGTGGATGATGGGCTGGCCGGCAAGGAAGTAACCGATATTTTTCAGGATAGTTTTGGTTTTATGTGGTTTGCCACTGTTACGGGCCTGAGCCGCTTTGATGGAAAAAAATTTGAAAACTATCTGAATGACCCGGGCAACCCTTTCAGTATCAGCGCTAATTATATTTATACATTATTCGAGGACCCAGCCGACAGCAGAAAGGTTTTATGGATCGGCACAGATAATGGCTTAAACAGGTATGACAGGGAACAGGACCGTTTTATCCGTTATTACAACATCCCCGGTGATTCAACCTCCCTTAGCAACAACCGCGTGATCGCAATCACCAAAAGCAGGGATGGCTCACTTTGGATTGGCACACGCGGCGGCGGCCTTTCGCAAATGATACGTCCACAAAAAGACCAGGACACGTCTGTTTATTTTAAGCAATACACGCCTGTCACAAGCGATACCAATAGTATCAGCAATGGTTTTATACGGCGTATTTTAGAAGACCGTTACGGAAAT
This sequence comes from Calditrichota bacterium, assembly GCA_024277115.1. Classification (GTDB taxonomy): domain Bacteria; phylum Calditrichota; class Calditrichia; order Calditrichales; family J004; genus JABFGF01. The sequence goes on along the minus strand of JAJRVW010000031.1, from coordinate 23,547 downwards.
ATCTGGGTTTCCACTTCCTTATAAGTTCCAAAGGAAAAAACAACCCCGCAGGTAATATGGTTTTCGAATTATATGAGGATCAAAAAGGCCGCCTCTGGATTTCATCTTCCGGCGCAGGGTTGACCATGTACGATGGCACAACATTTATCAATTGGAAAAACCAGCCTTATAATAACAAGAGCCTTCCCGGCAATGATGTATTTTGTATTTATGAAGATAAAAGCGGCATGCTCTGGGCAGGGACCATATCAAACGGCGTGGCCGTAAGCCCATCCTTAGGGCAGTCAAAATTTTTCCATCTTACTTCTGAAAACAGGGCACTGCCTGATAATAATATAAATGTTATACGCCAGGATAATTCCGGTATAATCTGGATTAGCAATAATCTGGGTATTCATGCGTACAGTTTAAATAACGGGCGGTTTCAGTTAAAAAGAATGATAAAGAATAAAGACCTCGGTCTTGGTGGCATTCCCAATGAAAATATGTTCATTTCGGGTGACAGCACATTTTGGTTTTCTTCCAACAAAGCCCCCGGTTTGTTAAAATACAATCCCAAAACCGGGCAGGCAAAACGGTTCTATAATGATCCGGACAATCCAAAAAGTATTTTATCAAATCTTGTAAACTGCATGCTCGAAGACAACCGGAAAAGATTATGGATCGGCACCTATAGCGGGCTTTCGCTCTACCAATCTCCAAAAAAAGGGGAGGATCATTTTGTAAATATTGCTTACAGTTTTGACAGAATAAAAGGCCTGCCCAACAATAGCATCACTACGATGATACAGGACAGCGATTCCGTTTTCTGGATCGGTACGGAAAAAGGGCTTTCGAGAATGACGCTGATAAACGAAAACGCCCCCATGTTTAAAAACTTCTTTAAAGACGATACAGACATAAACACATTAAGCCACGACAATATCACAACACTTTTTAAGGATTCCAAAGGCCGGATTTGGGTAGGTACGACGGGCGGATTAAACAAACTGATAAACAACAAAAACATCTCTTTTAAACATTTTACCGTAAAAGAGGGATTGCCTTCCAACTCCATTTACAAAATCCTGGAGGATGAAAACGGTATGCTTTGGATGAGCACATCCCATGGCCTTTTGCAATTTGACCCGGATGCGGAAACATTTCAGAACTATGATATTGATGATGGATTGCAGGGCAACGATTTTAATTTATATGCCGCTGCAAAAAGCAACGATGGCGCATTGCTGTTTGGCGGCCCCAATGGGCTTAATATTTTCTATCCGCAAAAATTACGGAAAAACAGCTTTATACCTCAGGTGGTCATAACTGATTTCACCATCCTAAACAAAGATGTCCCCATTAAAGCAGACGGGAAAATATCTAAACATATCAGCCTGGCGCGTGAAATAAACCTGACATATCCTGACAATATATTTTCATTCGAATTTGCCGCTCTGGATTTTCATGCCCCGAGGAAAAACCAATACGCCTATATGCTACAAGGGTTTGACGAAGAGTGGACCTATTCCGGGAACCGTAACAGCGTTCAGTACACAAACCTGGATGCCGGCATTTATATCTTTAAAGTCAAAGCTTCAAACAGTGACGGCGTCTGGAATGAACAAGGCAAATCAATCTTAATCCACATCGCACCGCCACCCTGGAAAACCTGGTGGGCCTATCTTTTATATATCATCGCCATATTGACAATCCTCTGGTTTATCCGCCGTTTTGAAATGAAAAAAGAACTGCTCGAAAGCCGGCTTCGCATTCAAAAGATAGAAGCCGAAAAGTTAAGGGAAATCGATCAGATGAAATCGCACTTCTTCGCTAATATTTCCCATGAGTTCCGTACGCCACTTACTTTGATCGTTTCACCCTTGCAGCAATTCATCAGCGATGAAGCGTATGCCGGATTAAACAAACCGTTTAAAATCATGCTAAAAAATGCCCAACGCCTGTTAAAACTTATCAACCAGTTACTGGACCTCTCTAGGATAAATGCCGGGAAAATGAAGCTAAGGGCTTCTAAGCAGGAAATTGAACCCTTGGCGCTGGGATTATTTTTTCCTTTGCCTCACTGGCGGAACAAAAACATATTGAACTCACTTTTACGGCGGATCCCCAAATAGGCAAAATATATTTTGATACGGACAAACTGGAAAAAATATTATTAAACCTTGTCTCCAATGCCTTAAAATTTACCGCGGACGGCGGTTCGATAGAGCTCTCCGTTTCCAGATCAGCACAAAAAATAAACTCAAGCGAATGTATCGAAATAAAAGTGAGCGACAATGGATGCGGCTTAACAGAGAAACAAATAACAAATATCTTTAACCGTTTCTACCAGGCAGATGATGAACAATCTAAAACGAACATGGGAAGCGGAATCGGCCTCTCTTTGGTAAAAGAGCTGGTTGAATTGCATAAAGGGCGAATCACGGTAGAAAGCACGGCCAATAAAGGCAGCATATTTTCTGTTTTCCTGCCGGCGGGCGATGGCCACTTAAAGCCGGAAGAAAAAATATCAGCGTACAAAAGCAGGACAGGAGGCCCTGTTGAAGTTGGTTCGTATTCAGAGTTTGAGGACTTGAGACAGATGGAAGAGACCCCGCTTTTATTAGCGCAGGAAGATGCGCCGATAATGCTTATTGTTGAAGACAACAGGGATGTCCGCAATTATATCATCTCTAATTTTGACGGGACATATTTAATTGAAATTGCCCAAAACGGTCAGGAAGGGTTTGAGAAGGCGACCGATCTTATCCCGGAGATCATTATCAGCGATGTGATGATGCCCGAAATGAACGGTTATCAACTTTGTGAAAAATTAAAAACAGACCCCAAAACCAGCCACATCCCCATAATCCTGCTTACGGCAAAAGCGGCGGAAGAAGATAAACTGCAAGGGCTGGAAACCGGCGCGGACGTGTACCTGGCCAAACCGTTTAACCCCAAAGAACTGCAAATCCGCGTTCGTAAACTTATTGAACAGCGCCAAAAACTACGGGAAAAGTTTAGACAAAATATTCAGATCGGCCCGCAGGATGTCAGCGTTACCTCCACTGATCAAATATTCCTTGAACAGGCCATGAAACTTACAGAACAGAATATCCACAACAGTGATTTTAACGTTGAAGGATTCGCATCCCAAATGGCCATGAGCCGGATGCAGCTTCACCGAAAATTAAAAGCGCTTACCGGCCAGTCCACCACAGAATTTATCCGCTCCATGCGTTTAAAACGTGCCGCGCAATTGCTAAAACAAAAATCCGGCACTATCAGTGATATCGCTTATGACGTAGGATTTAATAACCTCTCATATTTTATCCGCTCCTTTACCAAACAGTTTGGTATTTCCCCGTCTCAATATAAATAAATCCTCTTAGCGGGTTGTAAAAGCTCCATTCGCCGGTGGTTGACCATCGTACAAGAAAAGCCGTTCGGTTACAATAGTTCAACAGATTGTTACATCTGTGCAAGATATGCCTCTGCTTATTCCTGATGTTATTATAAAAGCATAAGGAGTAAGCCATGAATAAATTATCCTTCCCAAAAAAAATCTTTTTAGCCTGTATCGCCCTTTTAAGCCTGTCTTTGTCACTTTTCGCCGCCGAACGCGACAGCGAAACCGATCAGTGGGTTTACTCCGGTGAAGGATCAGGTCAGGTCGGCTTTGGTTATCTGGTGGCCATTGATGAAGAATGGGCTGTTATATCCAGCCGGTCCCGATCCGACGGGAAAATATCATTTTTTAAATTTGTGAATGATTCCTGGCAATTTACAGAAAGAAAACCTCTTGCCTCCATACAAAGCATCTCACTGGATGGCCCCTTTCTTGCCTGTGCCAGAGCCGGTGGAATCGTTGAAATTTATAAACGGTCTGGCAATAGCTGGGACCTGTTTCAGGAAATAAACTCTTTAAGCGCAACCCTTTTTGTTGATGTTTCCGGGAGCAGCCTCGCCATTGGTGAAAAAAATGTGAACCGCGTCCGTATTTATGAATTATCCCAAAATTTGTGGCAGGAAACCGCGATCATCACACCCACCGGGGCCATCACCAACAGCCGTAATGTGGATTTTGGCGAAGCGCTGGACCTGAACGGCGATCAGCTTGCCGTTGGCTCGCCCAATGATGATGATGCCGGTTTAACTACATTTAGCGCCGGGGCGGTTTATGTTTTTGAAAAGCAGAACGGCGCATGGCAGCAAGTACAAAAAATCCCGCATAATATGCCAAACCCGCGCAGGGATTTTGGGCGCTCCGTAGCCATTGAAGGCGATCACCTTGTGGTGGCCGCGCCCCATGGCGGCAGCAATCCCACCAACCTGTTCACCAGCTATACTGTCTTCTTTAAATATGACGGCACAACCTGGGTCCGGGGCCAGCAACTGCAAACAGTCCCGACGGACAATTATATAAACCACACAGTGAAAATCGATAACCAGGTTGCCCTGATCGGGTTTACCAACGACGGCGTTTATATGTATGGTTTTGATGGTAACCAATGGATATACGGAAATAAATTCAGCATTAGCGGCAGTAATTTTGCCACCAGTATGGATTTTAAACAAAACGCTTTTCTTGTTGGCGCGGATGAGTATAAGACTAACGTCATTTTTGAAGGGACCGCCCTGTTTAGCGAAATAATCGCCCGGCCAAAAAATATTACGACTACACACGGCCAATACAACAATCGAACTAAGCTAACCTGGGAAAACCGTTCCAAAATTCTTGAAAAATTTAAAATTTTCAGAGATGGCCAGGAGATTGGCGTGGCATCCAATAAGGCCGGCAGTTATAGCGATTATAACGGAACTCCGGGCAAAATCCACAAATATGAAATTACAGCCTGGAACAGTTTTTGGGGAAACTCCGCACCTGCCGCCGCGCCCGGCTGGAAAAGGCCCAATGGGCGGATCGATGGGAAAGTGCTGACCCGGAATGGCGCCGGCGTTAAAGATGTGGAATTGCAGATAAACCCACAAACAAGCTCATTAAACCGAGCCGTGGCATTTACGGAAAACAGCGGATACATGGATGCCGGCCTCGTTAAAAATTTCCCCGATACGGCCATTACAGTCAGTTACTGGATGAAAATTACCGGCCATGATTTTGGCGAAAAGGGGACGCCGTTTTCCTATTCCACCGATGAACATCCAAACAACGCTTTCACAATCTGGAATTCATTTGAGCAGGTCGCTGTCAACGATGAGGGTGTAAAAACAGATATCGATACCCCGGACAATGTATGGACACATGTCGCGGTCACCTGGCGTAGTAGCGACGGACGATTTAAACTTTTCCATAACGGGCAATTGGATACAGTTTTGTTTATAAGCGCGGGTGAGCCTATATCTTCCGAAGGCAGTCTGGTATTCGGGCAGGATCAGGATGTGGTGGGCGGCGCTTTTCATCCCGGGCAGGCGTTTATTGGCCTGATGGATGAAATTCAAATCTGGAAAACCGAACTAAGTGACTCGCTGATTGCCGAAAATATGTATAAACAGCTTGTGGGCAACGAGGAAAACCTGGTCTCCTACTGGAGCTTTGATGATGACAACCGATCGTACCCGGAACTTGCGGCGGACATCGCATTTCGTGGCAGCAATCATGGAGAATTAAACGGCGTTGCCTACAGCAGCGACGCCATTCAAACAAAAAGGTCTGTGCTTACAGATGCCAACGGGAAATACGATCTGCGCAATATCTTTTACGATGAAAGCGGTTCCTTTGAACTAACCCCTTTTAAAACCGGGCATGGTTTTGACCCCGGCCTTACAAATACGTCCATTAATACAAATGGCCCGCGCAGCACCGGTATCGGCTTTACAGACACAACGAGCCTGACAGTAGCGGGGAAAATTTTATTGGCCGGATCGGACTGCGCCGTGCCTGGTGTGCAACTTTTCCTCAACGGCGAGAATACGGGCGTTGTAACGGACGGCTCCGGCACCTTTCGCCTGACAATTGAAGACCCCGGCTTTTACACCATAAAACCGGTCTATAAAAATGTGATCACCGAACATGAATTTTCTCCTGCCGAATTTAGCGGCAATATTTTTGATAATATCTTTGACATGGATTTCAGTGACCAGACCACAAGTAATATTTCCGGGAAAGTGGGCGCGGGTTGCAACACGGTCGTTGGCAAAGGCGAAATTCACATTACCTCCGCCGGCAATCAGACCGGTTGTGTCGATACAACCTTTTGGACGGACGTAAATGGAAACTATCAAATAGATTTACCGGCACAACCTTATCTGGTAGAACTTTTACAGCTCGACCCGCCTAATCCGATTATCACCGAGTCTTTTGACCCGGTTAATACCGATTTAACTTTTCAGGATACAACTCTGAACTTTATCTACCGTAAACCACCCATTATCCGGATCGTGGGTTTGCCGGAAATCTGCACGAACGCCCAAGACCCTTTTCGCGTCCCGGTGGTCGATCAATACGAAACACTCAACTTAACCATCGAAATTTTGGAAGAATACGGCGGCGATACCTGCATGGTCGATACGGGCTTTGTAACCATTTATGATGATATTGGCGGCGATCCGGCAAACCCGGTAACCGTACCCATTGAAAACGGCCTGGCCTATTATAGCCTGACCGTCGGGGAGCCCAATATTTTAGATGGCGGCACCAACCCCTTTCAAAAACTTTTGCAGATTGTAGCCGATGCCGAGGGAAAAATTTCCACATTAAACCAGTGGATTTTAGTAACCGGCAACCGCCCGCGCGAAAAGACTTTTGTAACACGCACACCGGAACTGCCTCTCCTTATTTTACGTGACCCGCCCGGCGACCAGAGCTCCGCGTTTTGGGAGAAGGGATCGAGCGTCTCATATTCTTACTCCAACGCTACCGAAATAAACGGCTCCGGCGGAATTTACTGGGATGCTAAAATTGGCAAATCATTCAAAATCCCTTTTGTAGGTAAAATTACTACATTTATTAAAACAGAGGGGGAAATCCTGTCGGGCAGGGATAATAAATGGGGTAATGAAGTGGCAACCACGTTCACTTTTAGCGAAAAAATTTCCACCTCCAATTCCGATGATTTTACAGGTGACGAGAGCGACATCATCATGGGTGGCTCTTTCAACCTTATTTATGCTTTAACCGATGTAATCGGCTGGGATGAAAGCACATGTTCTGTCATCCAGGATACATCGCTGGCCTGGGGCGGTGAAGAGTTTGCCACAAATTATCTCTATACAGTCAACCATATCCAGAACACACTGTTGCCCCAACTAAGGACTTTAAAAAGCCTTTCGTCTCCCGATTCCGCTGCATTGATCGCTACTTACATCGATGTATGGGAACAAGTGGTTGAAAAAAACAAAACACTTAAAGATGAAGCCATTTTTGAAAAAAACTTATCCTTTAGCGGCGGCACAAGCAGGGAATACAGCGCCACAGTTGAGCGGGAATCAAGCACCACTTATGAATATACGGTCTTTATAGATTCAGAAGTTAAAGTAGGCCTCGGTTTTGGAGTGGATGAAACAGAAAAGATATTTGGCGTAGCCGCAAAGTTTCGTTGGTCCCAGCAGGAGTCAAGCAGCAAAAAAACCAACTCTACAGCTTCGGTGGGCTATGTTTTAGCTGATGATGACATTGGTGATTTTTTTAGTGTGGATGTGAAACATGATCCCGTCTATAAAACACCTGTTTTTAAATTGGTGTCCGGCACCAGCAGCTGCCCGTTTGAACCCGGCACACAACCGCGTGATGAACCGCTTATCGGTTTGAATACATTTCAACAGTACAATATCGCGCCCCATGAACCAGCTGCATTTATCCTGACTTTGGGAAACGCCAGCCAAAGCGGTGAGACCCGTGATTATAACCTGCGCGTATTGCAATCAAGCAATTATGACGGCGCCGTAATAAGTGTGGGCGGCGTGGTGATTGAGGATTTCCTTGATTACACCATCCCCGCCGGACAACAGATTGTGGCCACCATGACCGTTGAAAAAGGCCCGATCGCTTACTCCTATCAGAATTTGCAATTGGTTCTGGAGTCATCATGTGATGCCTCGGTATCGGATACGGCCACATTTACCGTAAACTTCCGCAGCCTCTGCCCATCGGTCGAATTGTACAGGCCTGTCAATAATTGGCTGGTCAACCAGGGCAACAACGATTCTTTGCTGGTCATTTTACGAAACTATGACAAAGAGAATCCCGAATTAAACAAAGTAAGCCTGCAATACCGCAAAATCGGCGAAGCCTGGAAAACGGCCATCACCTGGGAGAAAAATGTTTTACCCGATGATTTTATCTACATCAACTGGAATGTGGAAAATCTGCCCGATGGTGAATATGAACTACGGGCCACTTCCAATTGTGGAAGCAACGGGCTCAATTATTCCGAAGTAGCCACGGGTTTAATCGATCGTAGCACCCTTTATGTTTTTGGAAACCCGTCACCCGCCGATGGCATCCTGAATATCGGCGAAGATATTCGTGTGGATTTTACCGCCAACCTTTCCTGTTCGGAAATCCGGGAGGAGAATATTACCCTGACCGATGCGGACAACGGCGAGGCCATTTTGTTTGACTATGCCTGCAGCGAGAAATCCATCATCCTCACGCCAAAGAGCGCCTTAGGCGAACTTGAAGGCAGGATGCTGACCGCCACAGTCTCAGGGATAAAGGACGACAAAGGCAACAAATTACAGGAAGCCGTAAGCTGGAGTTTTACGATCAACCAAAACGCGGTTTACTGGCTGAACCCTCAGATAAGCCTGAGCAGCTATCAAAACGAAGAGAGTGGTTTTACGGCCGTTCTGACCAATGTGGGCGGCGCGGCGCAAAATTTTACGCTGGACCAAATTCCCGCCTGGCTCAGTGCGGATTTAACTTCCGGCACATTGCAGGCAAATGCGCAACAGGATATTGTTTTTTCAGTAGGCAAGGGGCTGAACATTGGCACATATTCCGACACCATTTTTGCAGAGGTTGCCGGGCAGGGAACGGAACGTCTTTTTGTAACCTTGGAAATCCTGAGTGCTCCGCCCGATTGGCGCATCGTCTCGTCGCAGTATCAGTATAGCATGAATATTATTGCCCAAATAGCCATGGGCGATACTTTTGCCAACGATGAAAAAGATATTATCGCTGTTTTTGATGGTGACCAGATCCGTGGCCGGGCCAACCTGCAGTTTGTCTCCGATACAGAAGGCTACCTGGCCTTTTTAACTGTTTACAGCAATTCGCCTTCCGGTGAAACCTTCATTTTTAAAACCTGGGATGCCTCCAGCGGCAGGCAATCCGGTTTTATACAGGAAACCGTTTTATTCAGCAGTAATTCAACGTTGGGTGTAGTGCAAAGCCCGCTGACCTTACACCCATCGGGGCAAACCCAATCGATTGGCTTAAACAAAGACTGGAGTTGGTTTTCCCTGAACGTGGCGCAGGATAATATGGGAGTAAACAATGTCCTTAAAAACCTGGCGGCCCGTGAGGGTGACGTCATCAAAAGCCAGCAGGCCATGGCCATCTATTCGCCTGAATTAGGCTGGGTGGGCAGTTTGCAAAAACTGGAAACCGGCCAAAGCTATCGTTTAAAAATCACCGTTAAAGATACGCTCGACTTCCCGGGAGCAGAAATCAGCCTAAGCGATACGCCGATCTTGCTCTCCAAAGGCTGGAACTGGCTGGGCTATCTCCCGCAGGAAAAACAATCCGTCCAGGATGCCCTTTCGGGATTCCCAGCCGCAGATGGCGATCAAATAAAAAGTCAGGAGCGATTCACGGTTTATAATGCGTCCTCAAACAGCTGGCAGGGTGATTTGACTGTTATGCAGGCGGGCGACGGCTATTTGTTAAAATCGCAAAACGCGGCTACCTTTTTATTTGGCAATGAAGATGGAAGCGCAGAAAAATTGGGTGGCTTTAATAATTCCAATCCTGCACCATTATTTAAAACCACCGCCACTGATAAAATTGATATTTTCAGCTATGAAGCCAGTATGAACATCGTGGCCGTTTTACAATTGGGCGGCCTGAACGCGGGTGACACAAATTATGTGGTAAACGCCTTTCAGGAAACAGAATTAAGAGGCCGCTCCAAACTGACATATATTGCGGGTTTAAATAAATGGATGCTTTTTATGACTGTATATGGCCAGCCCGCCTCAACAGAAACCATCCGTTTTGAGTTTTTCGATGGCAACGTCACCTTACCGATTACCGAGGAACTGACTTTCGCGCCCGACGCGGTATGGGGCAATTTATCCCAGCCAACCACTTTTACCGTACAGGATAATATTGCGCCGGAAATTAACGCCACTTTTCAATATTCCAGCGAGCCGGGTTTAAGCCGGTTCTTAAAGCTGTTTATTTCCACCAACGAACCTCTGGCCCGCCCGCCGATTGTTCTTGTAAACAATACGGATGGTAGCGAAGAAAACAGGACCAGCGTCCTTTTTGATGGTGAAAACAATATTTACATGCTGGATTACGAAGTGGCCCATAACGGGGAAAACAAATTTTATATTATTTCAACCGATTTTGGGAACAATACCGTCCAAACAGTGAAAAGCCTGAACGTACAAAACATTGTTTTGGGCAAACCGGTTCAATTTAATGTGGACACCTCTTTGAGCATATCTATTTCGCCTGCGGATATAGAGCAAAACATGTTTTTATACACAGAACATTTCGCGGCCGATACAACCCTGTCAGAAAACCTGAGGATGTTAAGCCCGGTCTATTCGTTTAACTCCCCACAAGGGTTTAACGGTAGCATCGGCTTTAATTTTATAATGGAAAAATCAGGCCTCAACGAAGAAGAATCAAAAAAGAGCGGTCTCTATAAATTTGATATCGATGCACAGGAGTGGGTTTTTGTATCGGGCAAAGCCACTGCAAAATCCCTGCAGGCTACAGGTGAAGGACTTGGCTTATACGCGGTAATTTACGATGTGGAACGTGTGGCCATTCCCGATAAATTTGCCTTACGCCAAAACTATCCCAACCCGTTCAACCCGGCAACAACTATTCGTTTCGACTTGCCGGAAGTCAGTAAGACACGCCTGGATATTTTCAATATTCTGGGCCAGCGGGTGGCCACACTTATAAATAATAAACTTGAAGCGGGCTATCATTCTGTCCTCTGGAATGGCCGGGATAATTTTGGCAATAACGTCGCCTCCGGGCTTTATTTTTATAAAATCCAAAGTGGCAAATTTATAAAATCCCGCAAAATGATTTTATTAAGGTAGGCGCTATCTCCGAACTGCAAAAAGGTAGCAGCTGTCTCCTGACAGCGCTTCTTAAGAAACAGTCTACTGACTGCAATGAACCAAAAATCAAAAATAAACGGAGAAAATATTATGAAAAACCTGATCATTCTTGCAAGCCTGATCCTTTTGACCCTGGCTTGTAAAAAAACAATCATCAGCTCGGACCTTGCCTCCATTAAAGGCAGTATCGAGGATATCGTTGAGGACGAAGGTTTTGGAACCTATCAGATTGACCTTAGCGAGGCATTTTATATTAAAAGTGATAAAAGCCGAATTATCACACACCGCATTCTCGAGTTAAGCAACCCTGTTTTGCTTTCGGCCCAAATCAACAATTCTGTTCTGGAGATCAGCTTAAATCCGGGAGAGGTTGGTTCCAGCCTGATAAAAATCCGCTCCGAAACAAAAGATGTTTATAAAATCACAGAATTCACTTTTACCGTAAATGCAATCACCGCGCAGCAGGCTATGGAACTTGGCGTACAATACTTTAAGGCAAGCGATTATGCCTCGGCCCTTTCACATTTTAAGCTGGTAACGCGCAAGGATGAATCCGCTTTTTATTCCGACGCTTTCTTAGGACAGGGATTTTCCAAAATGCGCCATAGCAGCTCGGAAACAGATTTGGGACACAACGATTTCCTTCAAAGCCTGGCGTTTGATAATTCCAACACAGCCGCCATTGCCGGGTTGAGCCTTTTGGAATTTGCACAAAACCGTAACTATAACGAGGCCATCCTGAAGGCAAACGAGCTTCTGCAAAAAGACGCCAATTTTATTTTTAAATACGATGCCAATCTCGATAAAAATGACATCTTGCTCAATAAAGCCCTTTCTCAGTTTAACCTTAAAAATTACGAGGCCTGCCTGCAAACAATCCAAATACTCGCGCCATCCTACACGGCCGATAGCAGCAGCGCAGATTTCGCCCAACAGCTTTTGGATAAATTGAATGAATTGATTTTGCTCTACACGTAAACCTTTGCTCAAACCTTCCGGGAAGCAAAACCCGGAAGGTTCCTCCAGGCCAGGTATTCTTCATGATCATGCTCTTAATCTTATTATAATCGCATTATCTTTTTTTACCCGCACCCTTTCACATCAGGGCCCAAATAATAAACCCACCTAATTCTTTTGCATAATTTGTTTGCCCTCGATAAATTCATACTTCCCATAAAAAAATACCGGAGAAAAGTTTTGCCCGAAAAAATACTTGTTACCAGCGCTTTGCCCTATGCCAATGGCCCGATCCATCTTGGCCATCTTGCAGGCGCTTACCTGCCTGCCGATATTTTTGTGCGCTACCACCGATTAAAAGGCAATGACATAATTTATATTTGCGGCTCCGATGAACACGGCGTGCCGATTATGCTGCGTGCCCGTAATGAAGGTGTTTCCCCGCAAGAAGTTGTTGACCGCTACCATGCCATAATCAAAAAAAGCTTTGAGCAATTTGGGATTAGTTTTGATTATTATGGCCGTACTTCCTCAAAAACGCATCGGGAAACCAGCCAGGAAATTTTTACAAACCTGGCCAATAAGAATGAGTTTATCCTAAAAAAGAAGAGCAATTATATGATCCCGAAGCCAAAATGTTTTTGGCCGATCGATTTGTACGCGGCACCTGCCCCAAATGTAAATACGATGATGCGTACGGCGACCAATGTGAAAACTGTGGCACATCGCTCTCGCCCAAAGATTTAATCAACCCACGCAGCGCCATTACCGATGCCGCGCCGGTGATGAAGGAAACCACGCACTGGTACCTGCCCCTGGAAAAATATCAGCCGGAACTTGAAAAGTGGATTGAAGGGCACAGTGATTGGAAACCCAACGCGCTGGGCCAGATTAAAAGCTGGTTTAAAGATGGTTTGCGTGACCGGGCCGTAACCCGCGATTTGCCCTGGGGCGTTCCTGTGCCGGAAGAAATTGCAAAAAAAGCCGGGGCCGATGCGCAAGGCAAGGTGCTATATGTCTGGTTTGACGCGCCGATCGGATACATTTCGGCAAGCCGTGAATGGGCCGCACAACAAGGCAAGCCCGAATTATGGAAAAAATACTGGCAGGAAAAAGATACACGCCTGATTCATTTTATTGGCAAGGATAATATTGTTTTTCATTGCATTATTTTCCCAGCGGTATTAAAAGCCCATGGTGATTATGTCTTGCCGGAAAACGTACCCGCCAACGAATTTTTAAACCTGGAAGGCGATAAGCTTTCCACTAGCCGCAATTATGCTGTCTGGCTCAATGAATACCTGAAAAATTTTGAACCCGACTCCTTGCGCTACTGCCTGGCCAGCATTATGCCCGAAACAAAAGATTCGGATTTCTCCTGGAAGGATTTTCAGGCGCGACATAATAATGAGCTGGCAGATATTCTCGGAAATTTTGTAAACCGCTCGGCCATTTTTTGCCATAAATATTTTGACGGCAAATTGCCCAAAGCAGGCACATTAAGCAGTCTCGACAAAGAGTTGATTACACGACTCGAGGGCGCTGCTGAAAAGCTTGGTAAAACAATCGATGGGCACCAATACAAAAATTATGTCCGCGAGGCCATGGATATTGCGCGCTTTGCCAATAAATATTTTAATGACAAAGAGCCTTGGAAAACCCGCAAAGAAAATCCGGACGACTGCGCGACAACTATCCACTTGTGCCTGCAAACCGTTCGTATTTTGGGCATTTTATTTGATCCGCTTTTACCTTTTACTGCAAAAAAAATCCGGGAGCTATTCAATATTAAGGATCAGGAAAAGTGGGACGATGCAGCTGAATTAACCTTGCAGGAAGGTCATAAAATAAACCAGCCCCAAATTCTATTTACAAAAATTGAGGACGATACAATCAATTCTGAAATTGAAAAATTAAAACAGGCCAGTGAACCAAATCAGGAAAATGAGATAAACCTGCCGCCATTTAAAGAGACCATCGAATTTGATGATTTTACAAAAATGGACCTCCGCGTGGCCAAAGTGCTTGAAGCAGAAAAAGTGCCCAAAACAAACCGACTTTTAAAGTTTACTGTTGACCTGGGCAGTGAACAGCGCACCATTGTTAGCGGCATCGCCGAACAATACGACCCGCAAGATTTAGTTGGCAAAAATGTGGTGATCATTGCCAATTTAAAACCGGTTAAAATTCGTGGAGTGGAGTCACGCGGCATGTTGCTCACCTCCGAAAATGACGAAAAGTTGAGTTTACTGACAGTTATGCAGGATATTCCACCGGGCAGTTCAATAAGCTAGCTCGATGTGTCATGTTGAATTTATTTCAACGTCCCTACATCTATTAAAATAGCGGACCCTGAAATAAAAAATCAGAATGACGGCAATGTAAGTTAAACACATCAAAACCCGACATGACATTCGTACCCGATTTTCGTACTTTACATTATACATTTAAGGAAATATATGTTTGTTGATACACACGCCCATCTTGATTTTGAATCATTTGATGACGACAGGGATGCTGTGATCCAAAGGGCCATCGAAAATAAACTCTCCGCAATAATAACCATTGGCACCAGCCTGGAAACATCAAAACACGCCATCCGCTTTGCCGAGAATTATGCCTCCATTTATGCAGCAGTGGGCATCCATCCATCCGATTGTGCAGAGGCCGGAGAAAATGATTATCTGGAAATTGAGAAGCTGGCCGCCAACGAAAAAGTGATCGCCATCGGGGAAATCGGCCTGGATTATTACCGCATGTATACCGATAAAGAAACACAAAAATCGGCCTTTAAAAAACAAATTGCCATAGCCCGTAAAGTGCAATTGCCGCTTATTGTCCACACACGGGAGTCGCAGGAAGATTGTATAAAAATATTGAACGAAGAAAAGGCCGGCGATGTATCGGGTGTGTTGCACTCGTTTAGCGGCTCAATGGAAATATTGGAAAAAGCCCTGGCCACCAATTTTTATATTTCGTATACGGGCGGCATTACATTTAAAAATTCCACAACGGATGAACTGGTTGCCAACACGCCGGTAGAGCGTATGCTTTTGGAAACAGACAGCCCGTTTATAACGCCTGTTCCGTTTCGCGGTAAACGTAATGAGCCTTCTTATGTAGTACACACGGCAAAAAAGATCGCTGAGATCAAGGGTATTTCCGTGGAGAAGTTAGCAGAAATCACAACAGAAAATGCACGGCACCTGTTTGGCCTTACAATTTAAAACCGTTGCAGGTTTCGGGTTCAAGTTAAAAGCGATTTAATCATTTAACAACTCTTGTTTCATACGAACAAGAGTTGTTTTCACCCGTAACTGAGTGTTCTTCTTATGCATAAACCTTTAAAAAAATTTGGGCAAAACTTTTTAACCCAGCCCGCCATCGCCCATAATATCGTAAAAGCCCTTGATATTAATAGTGACGATTCCGTTATAGAAATTGGCCCCGGCCCCGGTGTTCTAAGTGAAACAATTATTAGCCTAAGCCCAAAAAAATATTATGCCATCGAAATTGATATACGTTGGGCACAGGATTTAAACTCAAAATATGGTTCAAAAATATCCCTGATTAATACGGATTTTTTAGAGTGGGACCTGGCTCCGGTCTTACAGGAAAATAAAAGTGTAAAAGTGATTGGCAATATTCCTTACAATATCACCAGCCCGATTTTGTTTAAACTACTTGATCATTTTTCGGAATTGGAATGCGCGGTTGTGATGATGCAAAAAGAAGTTGCCCGACGTATCGTTTCCAATTCCGGCTCAAAAGAGTATGGCATTCTTTCCATATTTATGCAACTCTTTGCCGACGTTGATTGGCTGTTTGAGGTTGGCCGGGAAAATTTTAAACCATCGCCCAAAGTGGATTCTGCCGTATTAAAATTTAATTTTCTTAAGAAGGTGGAAGGAATTGATGACCTGAACCTTTTTAGGCAAATCGTTCGCGGTACATTTAACTATCGCCGTAAAATGTTGCGCAATAGTTTGGGTAGAATTTTTGACCAAACAATTGTATCTTCTCTTGGTGATTTTGATCTGACACGTAGGCCGGAACAGCTTACGATTGAAGATTTTAAGCATCTTTCCAATACCATAAACCTTTTACAATCAAACATGGATTAATGAATTACTGTTTTAAAAAACAGTAAACTGGTTCAGTCAATAATTCACTAATTCATTTCTTACAATACTATGGCCGAACTTCAGATAGACAGCATTTTACCGGATATTGAGGAGCTGATCGAGCATCAACAAAAAGGCACTTTGTTGAATATTATGATCGATTTGCACCCTGCAGATATTGAGGGCATTCTCAATCGCCTTAAAAAGGAAAAGCGTAAATATCTGTTTGATTTGCTCCCCGCTGAGCTGGCCTCCGAAGTATTGCCTGAGTTGGATTCGCCCGTTGCCGAAGATGTGTTGGAAGAAGCAGGTGATGAACGGCTCTCCTCAATTATTCACGAAATGGACTCCGATGATGCGGCAGATATTGTTGCCGAACTGCCCG
Organism: Calditrichota bacterium; assembly: GCA_024277115.1. Lineage (GTDB taxonomy): Bacteria > Calditrichota > Calditrichia > Calditrichales > J004 > JABFGF01. The sequence continues at coordinate 6,834 of JAJRVW010000031.1, read as the reverse complement.
AGGATGTACAAGAACGTGTACTCGACTCGCTGGAAGATGATGTTTCCGATGATGTAAAAGAATTGCTTGTCCATGATGAGGACAGCGCCGGCGGGATTATGGCGCTGGAAGTTTTGACCATGCAGGAAACGGCAACCATCGATGAAACCATTGAAAAAATCCGAGAATTAAGCGACGATATAGACCATTTGTATAATGTCTGGGTGGTTGACAATAAAGATAATTTTGTGGGCAGCGTCTCATTAAAAGACCTGGTCCTGGCCAACGGTAAAGCACAGCTTCGTTCTTTAATGGACAGTGATGTCCGTACAATCCATGTTAGGATGGACCAGGAAGATGTGGCTAATTTCTTTAAAAAATATGATCTGATCAGTGCGCCTGTTGTGGATGACCAGGGCAAACTTGTCGGACGAATTACCATCGATGATATTGTGGACGTTTTGGAGGAAGAAGGCTCCGAAGATATGGCGCGTATCTCCGGTGCACCCGATGAAGAAATCCAGGAAGACTCTGCTTTTATAATTTCCAAGGCGCGTATTCCCTGGCTTTTAGTAGCTTTCGTGGGTGAGTTAATCGCAGCGTATATTTTACAACAATTTAATCTTGAACCGAGCCAACAACTTATAATCGCCGCCTTTATCCCCATCGTTATGGCCATGGGCGGGGCAAGTGGCCAACAAGCCAGCGTTACGGTGGTTCGTGGTTTGGCCATGGGCGATATCGAACTGCACGACACCGGCACCCGTCTCTTTAAAGAATTCCGTGTTTCCCTACTTAATAGTACTTTTTTTTCTATTTTACTTTTTTGGATTGTTTATTTCTGGTCCGGCCCGCTTTTCGCAATAATATTAGCAGGTTCTATGTTTATCGTGATTAATAATGCCACTGTTTTGGGCGCCCTTGTGCCCTTGTTCTTTAAACGGCTAAATATTGATCCGGCCCTTGCGGCAGCGCCACTTGTTTCCACCTCCAACGATATTCTCGGTATCCTGATTTATCTTTCCATTACTACTTTTGTTTTGAGTGTTGGGCTGTAGATTCATAAAAACAGCCATGTAAAAAAATTGATTTTATCCTTTTTTGCCTGTATATATACATAATAACAGCTATAAAGATAGTGATAAATTATGAAAACTATTCAGATGACTTTAGACGAAAATTTAATAAAACAGGTTGATAAAGAAGTGAGCAAACTAAAGACTTCACGATCTGCCTTTACACGCCAAGCCTTGAAGCAGTTATTAGATTTTTACCGGACCCAGGAATTGGAAAAAAAGCAGCAAGCCGGATATAAAAAGTACCCGCCTGCAGCAAATGAATTCTCAGACTGGGAAGATGAACAAAGCTGGATCGATTAATGAAGCATGGCGAAATAAGATGGTATATTTTTAAATATCCGGATAAAAAAAGACCGGTACTTATCCTAACACGTACATCGATAATTGACTATCTTAGCGAGTTATCGATTGCCCCAATTACATCAACAATCAGAGAGATACCTTCTGAAGTATATTTAACGACCAATGATGGCCTACCTAAAGACTGTGCGGTTAATCTTGACCATGTTCAAACTGTATCGAAAGAAAAAATTGGCGCGTTAATCACCACGCTTTCCAAAACAAAAATAGAGAAAGTAAAAGAAGCATTGTTATTTGCATTTGATTTTTAATACAGCAGAATTTAATATCCACACATGGATCAAAACAAAGCGCTGGCCATCCTAAAATCCGGGCAAAATGTTTTTCTCACTGGCTCGGCAGGAACAGGCAAAACCCACATTTTAAACCAGTATATCAAATACCTTAAGGAGCGCAAGGTCCCTGTGGCCGTCACCGCTTCCACGGGAATTGCCGCCACCCACATGAACGGCATGACCATCCATGCCTGGTCGGGAATTGGCATTAAAAACACACTTTCCAACAGCGATCTGCAAAACCTGCAAAGCAAAAAATACCTCACCAAAAACCTCGAAGGCGTGCAGGTTTTAATCATTGATGAAATTTCCATGCTGCATAAAAACCAGCTGGAAATGGTCGATAAAATCCTGCGCTATTTTAGGGAGCCGGACTTGGCTTTTGGTGGAATCCAGATTGTTTTATCCGGTGATTTTTTTCAGTTGCCCCCGGTGAGAAATTATGGTGAAAATAATCGTGATAAGTTTGCGTTTATGGCACAGGCCTGGCTGGAGGCCAAACTTTCCATCTGTTATTTAACCGAACAATTCCGCCAGGAAGATAACAGCCTGAATAAAATTTTAAACGAAATCCGTTTGGGAGAGGTTTCGCCAGAGGCACACAACAACCTGATCAATTCAAAAAAAAATGCCCTTAATGCCAAACTGCAACCAACAAAAATGTACACACATAATGTGGATGTGGACCGCATCAATAGAGAGCATTTAATAGCCCTGCCCGGTAAAATTAAAAATTACAGGGCCGTCACCAAAGGCAATAAAAAACTGATAGAAGGCCTGATCAAATCCGTTTTGACCGAAGAGAACCTTCAACTTAAAGAAGGCGCCAAGGTAATGTTTATAAAAAATAATTACGAAAAAGGCTACGTTAACGGCACCACCGGAACCATCATCGGGTTTTCAGACGATGATTTCCCGATAGTAAAAACTTTGGCAGGTAAAACTATTTACCTCGAGCCTGAAGTATGGTCCATCGAAAATGACCGTGGGAGCGCGCTGGCCTCTTTTACCCAACTGCCCCTACGCCTGGCCTGGGCCGTAACCGTTCATAAAAGCCAGGGCATGACCTTGGACGCGGCAGAAATCGACCTCAGCAAAACATTTGAAAAAGGCCAGGGCTATGTGGCGCTTTCACGTTTAAAAAGCTTGGACGGGCTTTTACTTAAAGGGTTTAACCCGGTTGCCTTACAGGTCGATCCACTCGCTGCCAAAGCAGATAAACGCTTTCAGGAACTATCAGCTGATGCGGAAAAGGCCCTGCCTGCGAAAAAGGAATCCGAAAAACTGGCAATCGATTTCATCAAAAAATGTGGCGGGCTGACCGATGCAAAAGAGATTGAACAGGAAGAAAAAAAGGCCAAAGAGAAAAAAGCATCTAAAAAATCAACGCATTTAATCAGCAAAGAATATATCGAAAAAGGCCTTTCTTTGGATGAAATCGCCGAAGAACGCGGGTTGGCGCGCGCCACAATTATTGGCCATCTGCCTAAAATAAAAGAGAAATTCCCCGAGACCGATATTTCCCGTTTCCGCCCATCCGATGAAATAATGGCCCAACTTATAGAAACAAAAGAAAAACTGATCTGCGAAAATAAGAGTGAAAACTTTCAGCGCGACGGCTCGTTAACACTGCGCGCATTTTTTAGCGTACTCGATGGCAATATGAGTTACGAGGATATTAAACTGGGCATTATATTTTTAGATTAGAGGATTATTATGAACTGGGCAAGCCTTCTTTTTTTACTCCCCATTTTAACCGGGCCGATATTTATCGGCGTAGGCTATATAATTTTAAAATTCCCACCCAAAGAAATAAACAATTTTTATGGATACAGGAGTTCAAGGTCACAAAAATCACAGGAGAGATGGGATTTTGCCCAGGTTTATTCCGGCAAAGAATTAATGAAATCGGGCGCAATATTTACGCTATTTGCCATACCGGGCTTATTTTTACCATTTAGCCGGAATATCTCAGCGTCTGTTGCGATAATCTTAACACTTGTATTTACTGCTTTACCTATTATTAAAACCGAAAAACAACTCAAGGAAAAATTTGGCGATTAGTTCAACAAAAAGTTTAATCGGTCAGCAAACTATCGATATGTGCTTTTTTGGCCGGCAGGGCTTTTAAAGCATAAAAGCGGGATAGCCTCTCAATACAAGTTTGGGCATACCTGTCATCCAGGCCGGAAGCAACTTTTAAAACCGCCAAGGCCTCAAGTAAATTTTTTTCTGCTTCACCATATTTTTTCAGGTCAATTAAAACCGCGCCCAGGTCACTTTTTGCCCGGCCAATATAACGGTGGCCCGCTTCGAGGCTTTCTTCCCTGCGCTTCAATACTTCACGGTACAGCTCTTCTGCCTTCGTAAAATTATTGAGTTTTTTGTAAACCATTGCCAGGTTGGCCAACTCCCCAATCACCCGCCGATGGTTTTTGTGGTGCAACCGTATTTGGGCTTCCATGGATTTCTGCAACAAAGGCAGAGCGCGTCTATAGTCTTTTTGGTTGTAAACGGCCATGGCCAAATTATGCAAGGTTGTCGCCCCTTCCGGGTCATCTTTTCCCTGCGTTTGATAAATCATTTCCATGGATTCACGATAGTATTTTTCGGCAGATTTTAAATCGCCCATGGCATCGTATACACGGCCAATATTATTGATGGTGTTGGCCACGCTGGGATGCACCTCGCCCCAAACGGCCTTTTTTAATTGCAATGCCTTTTTGTGCAACTCCAACGACTCCTCATATTTTTTTGAATAGCGTAAAAGGCGCGCTTTAAAATCCAGGTTACTGGCCACAACATGATGGTTCTCACCAAACAGGGAACGGTTTATTTCGTATGCTTCGCTGATTAGTTTTTGGGAGGCATCCAATTGGCGCATATCTTTTTTTAGAAAAGAGTACGAGGTGAGGACTGTAGCCAGGCTACTGTGTTTTTTTCCATAAACTTTGCGGTTAATTTTTAGGGCGCGTTGAAAGAGCGAATCCGCCTGATCAAAATCATCACGTAGATGCAATAGTTTTGCAAGGTTAAATAATTCCGTGCCCAGGGCATCGCTTTGCGGCCCAAAAATTTTCGTTTTAATGGCCAGGGCTTTGCGTTGCATTTGTTCTGATTTTTCGTATTCCCCAAGGCGTTTTAAATTTATTGCCAGATCGTTGTAATCCGCCGCGACGATTTCATTGTTTTCCCCAAAAAGCGTTGAATCCATGTGCAGGGCTTCTAGGAGAAAAGGTTCGGCCGCTTTAAACTCCCGTTGATATTGATGCCAACGGCCAATCAGGTTTATTACTTCGGCCTCTTCTTTTCCCGCATTATTGAACTTAAAAATTTTACGGGCACGGTTTAAAAAAATCCCCGCTTCCTTATATTTGGCCAGTTCCAGGTAAACCACGGAGAGGGCTGTCATACTTGCGGCAACCTGCTTGTCCGTGCTATCAAGATGTATTTTACGAAGAGTAAGCGCCTCCTTTAATAAAACCGCTGCCGTGTCATACAAGGCCAGCTTGCCATACACCTCGCCCAATACATGCAACATTTCGGCTTCTACAAGCGGCTGTCCGGCAAGATGCGATTTTATGTTTTGACGTCCCCGCTCTAAAATCTCCCGGGCGGTAATTATTTCCCCGTTGGCCACCTGCGGATCGGCCACTTCAAAAATATCTACTAAAAAACCGGCTACCTGCTCCGCTTTGGCTGCTTCGGCGCGGGCTTTGTCACGCTCCTTTTTTAATGCGCCCGTGTAAAACCAAACAAGGGCAAGAAAACTTGCCAACACAACCAATGCGCTGATCACAGCTGTTTTATTGCGCCTGATAAATTTTTGTAATTTGTATTTATAAGTGCCTTTGCGTGCCAAAACAGGATTGCTGCCTAAAAACCTTTTAATATCATCTTGCAAGGCTTCGACCGAAAAATAGCGTAAGTCAATCTCGGCCTGCAACGCTTTTTGGCTGATAAACTCAAGATCGCCTTTAAGCAGATTTTTTAACTCGGAAACTGATACGCCCCGCTGACTGGCGATTATTGTGAGGTTATAAGGGTCAATATCGGTGAGGGGTGTATGGCTGTTTTGAAAAATAGATTTTTCAATTTCTGATGGCGACTGGCCTTTAAAATCATACGGCCGGCACCCGCAAAGCAGCTCGTGCAAAACAATCCCCAGCTGGTACACATCGGACGAAACAGAAGAATATCCGCCCTTAAATTGCTCCGGCGCGGCGTATTCCGGGGTTAAGACGTGCTGACCGGCGTTGGTAAGTTGTCCAGCGGGCTCATTATTTTCACTGAGGAGCGTGGCGATGCCAAAATCGAGTAACTTTACCGTACCTTCATTTGTAATAAAAATATTTCCCGGTTTAAGGTCGCGGTGTACGATAAGATTTCTATGCGCGTTGCCCACAGCCTCGCAAACCGTAAGAAACAGTTTTAACCTCGCATTGATAGTCAACCTGTTTTGGTCACAATATTTATCGATTGGCAGGCCTTCGATATATTCCATCGTAAAAAAAGGCCGCCCATCATCTGTGATCCCGGCATCAAACAATCGGGCAATATTGGGATGGTGCAGGTTAGCAAGAATTTGTCGTTCACGGTTAAACCGCTTGATGATTTGTTCCGAATCCATGCCCTTTTTGATGACCTTTAGGGCAACATCACGGTCAAAGTGGCCATCACTGCGCCAGGCCAGGTAAACCGCGCCCATCCCACCGGATGCAATTTTTCTTATAATTTTATAGTTGCCGACCGTTTCGCCTTCCAATGAAATATTTTCCACCGGTAAGATGGTATCGATTGCCAACCCGTCTAAAAGCTCATGCACATTTTCATCGGCGGCCAAAAGTGTGGTCAACTCCTCGTATAGTGCCTGGTCATTGCCACATTTTTCTTTTAAAAACCGGTCACGGTCATCGGGCTCAAGTTCCAGCGCCAACTCAAAAAGGGATTGGATTTGTGTCCAGCGTTTTGTATTCATACCTACCCGTTTATACTTTAAAAACTGTCAAGTCCTGAAATAGGTTTACAGTATTTTATTTACTAATTGTTCTTTTTCTCTCCAATTATCCTTTCTGTTTGGTTCTGAAAGGACCGAACAGTTTTCCCTGTTTTGCGAAGCAAAAACAGGGGCGCGGGGGCGG
>JAJRVW010000030.1 GCA_024277115.1 Calditrichota bacterium | reverse complement strand
TGGTGGCGCTGGTGTCTTTGGCTATGCCCGCGCTGTCTATACGGTAGGCAAAATAGCTGTATTCGCTGTCCAGGGCCAGGCCTTGGCCTTCGTTGTCGTCAATAATAAGCGTGTCCGCTGATGACAAAGGAAAAATGACAAAAGACAAAGTATCCGGCCCGCTTATGCGGTTTAAAACATAGCGGTTACTTTTCACTTTTAGTTTTTTCGTTAAGCGCAGCGAAACACTTCTGTGGGTTACTTGTTCTATGCTTACGGTTATCGTGTCCCGGGTTTGCAGAACAGGCTCCGGTGGTTTGGAGGGATTTTGAGAGCAATTGAAAATTAAAAATATACAAGTGAGAATTAAAAAACTAAGAATTTTAGCGGGTTTCATGGGGCGCCTCGCATCGTTTTTTGGCCATTTAGGATACGTGAGATTAAACTTAACCCGCAGGAATGGTTACATCAATAAAAAAAAAGGCTGCCCGGGTAATAAACGGACAGCCTCATGATAGAATTTTTTTAATCAGGCATCAACTAAAGTAAGCTCATATTTTTTCTTAAGTTCTTCGTAAGCTTCTTTTACTGCATTTTGTGATTTTTTAGCGGCAAGTTCTGCTTTTACTTTTTCACGTGGGCGGTCTTCTTTTTTACGTTCGATAACTTTTAAAATATGGTAGCCGTAAGAGGTTTCAACAATATCACTGATCTCACCAACAGGTACATTAAAGGCTGCTTCTTCAAAAGCCGGTACCATTTGTCCCTTAGGGAAGTCTTTATAGAGCCCGCCTTTGTTCTTCGAGCCGGGGTCTTCGGAATATTGTTTGGCCAGCTCGGCAAAATCTTCACCCGCTTTGGCGCGTTTTAATAATTCTTCCATTTGGGCATGCAGCTCTTTTTTCTGTTCATCAGTTTTATTGCGGGTCAATAATAAAATATGGCGGACTGTGGCAGTTTTGTCGCCCGTATAAGCAGCGTCAATTTCTTCCTCGCTGATATTCACAGCATCTTCTCGTAACTTTTTCATATAGCGGGTCATGATTTCATTTTCACGAAAATCATCACGCACAATGTCAGGGGAAACACCATTGTCTACAAGGATTTCCATAAATTTTTCTTTCCCGCCGGAACGATCGTATTGCTGTTGTAATAATGTGTCAATTTCGGCTTCGCTTACAGTTACACCGGCATTCTTGGCTTCGGTAAGCATAATTTTAATCATTGCCACACTCTCGGCGTATTCGTTGATAAGTTTCTTCAATTTGTCGGCAGGTTGTTTATCCAGGCTGCTTGCCTGCTTGCCAAACCGCGAGCGGATTTTAACGATAACATCACCAACGGTTACTTCGTGTTTTGTGGTTGTGGCCAACACTTTATTTTCATCCGGGTTTAGTGTTGAGTCAATCTCAGCCAATTTTGCCGCCAGTTCATAATTTTGTGTGCCGGGCTCCAGTGCCAACCCCTTTTCTTTTGTACTACAACTATAAAGTGTTAACGCGAGTAGCGCTATCATAAATACTTTCATTTTAACTCCTGTGGATAATACGATTAGGTCATTTACAGCCGATTAACTTATAAAAAAATCAAAAGGTTTCATAATATATTTTTCTTTAGGTCATTTCATTTTGAAAATGAATTGCGCTATAAATGCGTAACGGCCTCTTACTTTCTTAATGTGCCGTTCACCTTTAAAAATAGACTATTAAATAATTGTTATTGACATGCTATTTTAAATCCGTATCTTGTCAATACTTTTTTCACCAACCTTGGGGTTATAAAATGAGAGCTTCAATTTTCCTCACTATAATTCTTTGCAGTTTTTTATCTGCACAAGATGATACCTTCTCCGTTGACGCATACAATGAATTTCTTAACGAGCATAAGGGCTTAACGCTAGAACGGATGGATCAAATGTATAGCGCCGGTACATTTTTTAAGAACGCGGAAGTTGATTTAAATACAATTCCCTATCTGGACAGTATTGATCAAATATATAAACTGACCGATTTTGAGAAGGGCCTGATCCGGCAGCAACGGTTTATGGTTACAGAACGTCTAGGGCCTAGTACCTTTGCCCAAAGCTTCAGGTATATTTATTAAAACGACCTGCCCGTTTATGTTTCAACAGATGCTATTTTACACGCCTTGCACATGTCCTATAATGAAATCTTAAAAGAAGTGGAAGTGGATTATCTGATCCCCAGGTTAAATGATCTTTTATCTACACTCTACTCCTACCAAAGTGACCTGAGTGATAAATACGCCACGAATGCAGATATGGCCACAATTCTTAAGGACTTTGATATTTATATAACCGTTGCTAAAAATTTGATCGATGAAAGTAGCGATCCTTATTATTCCGATAATCAGGATAAAGTAAGTGAAATTTTGGATGCCATAGTAGGTAAGTCCGTCAAATCAATGTTTCTTTTTGCAGATAATAAGCGCATCATTGATTTTAGTCAATTTACCGTGCGTGGGCATTATACGGACAGTGCAATCCTTAAAAAATATTTTAAAACGATGATCTGGCTGGGCCGGACCGAATTTTATTTAACAAAACCCAAATCGGTCTCCTCTTATCAAACCGATGAAGATATCCGCAGGCAGGTGGCCGATGCTTTTTTAGTGATTGAGGCGATTGAAAACTCGGGAACCAAAGACCTTTATTTTGAAATTGAAAATGTTATCCGCCGTTTTGTGGGAAAAAGCGATAATACAGATTTTAACACAATGCTGGATTTTAAAGAGGAGCAGCAGTTAAACCAGGCAAGCGATTTTCTTGATTCCAGCAATGTTGATTTATTTCATGATTATCTTGCCAGCCACCCGGGAACGAATCAGAAAATATTAAGCCAGATTATGGAATCGGATCCTATGAACCCGGAGAAAGTTGAGCCTGCCGAAGCCTTTTTATTATATGGCCAACGCTACATAATCGATTCGCACATTACCGGAAATGTGGTTTTTGATAAAATTGAATATAACGGTCAAAAAATACTAAGGATGCTCCCCTCAACACTGGATGTTTTGTTTGCCCTGGGTAATAATGCGGCCTTACAACTTTTGGAGGAGGAACTATCAACCTATAATTACATGGAAAACCTGAACGGCATGCGCTATATTGTAGATTCACATAATGAAGATTTTTGGAACTCTTCTCTTTTTAATACCTGGCTAAGTGCAATCCGTACACTTTCCCCGCCTGATGAGAGAACGGAACTGCCGCCTTTTATGCAAACCGCCGGTTGGTGGCAAAAAACGATGAATACCCAGTTGGCCTCCTGGACTCAATTACGCCATGATAATGTGCTTTATGCCAAACAATCCTACACAGCTAGTTGGGGGTGTTTTTTCCCGGAGGCTTATGTTGAGCCCGTACCTGAGTTTTACAGCGCAGTCAAAAACTTTACAACGAATTTAGCCGATATTGCACCGTTCCTTTCGGACTCTTCTAAAGGCAAACTGGATACTTTTACCATTAATGTAAGTGGGATAATGGATACTTTACAAAATATCGCACAAAAGGAATTGAACAATGAAGGGATGAATGCGGAGGAGAGCTCCTTTATGCAAAGGATGGTTAGTAATGTAGAACGTGATTGCGCTACAGCCACTTACGAAGGGTGGTATAATGATTTGTATTGGACAGGCGCAGATGATGACAGGGATATGGTGGTTGTAGA
>JAJRVW010000029.1 GCA_024277115.1 Calditrichota bacterium | reverse complement strand
GGCCTATATAATTCCCTGTGTACGCTTCGTCTAACCGTTACCGGCTTCGACGCAACACTCGGTACGGGTGGTTGGCTAAACCTTACCCGATGGGGACTTGCACCCCATAAGAAACACCAAGCTTTGCTTGGCGCACCATGCCCCGTGTGGCAAATTCACCTTAATTGCTTGGTTAGGCACCTGCCCCAATTGTTAAATTATTATATTTTTGATTTAAATTTAAGCAGACTTTTAGGACGTAAATCACTCAAAGCACATTCTTTAAGTTTTTCCAATGTACGTTTGGAATAAGAGTGTTCCTGTTCAAAAACTTCAAACGGCCCATTGCTTTGCCAATCCAACTTAGGTCTTTCTTGAAATTCTTGGAGAGCATCAGCTGCTTTCTTCGATATCACAAAAGCCCCAATATCAGTAGCTTTTTTAATATGATAATCAGCTATCTTATATTTATCACTCATATTTTCTAATAGGTTTTTAGGATGATCTTTATGAAGCATATATTCATCTGACTTGAAATCATTGTATCTCATCAATTCATAAAACGCTTCAATCAGTTCAGAATATGCTTTCTCTTTTCGGTCCCACCATTTTTCACTATAGTATCGTCTTAAAGACCATCTCGCAGTTAGGTATGCCGCAATTACTGCTGTAAGGACGCTGGGGAAAAGTTTTTCGATGATATTAATAATGTCCATTTAATAACCATTTTTGAATAATTAGAATTTTCCGAATGCTTTTAACATTTCATTCGTAATTTGTTGAGCTACTCCATCCATCTCTTTAAATGTGAGAACACCTTCACCATTTTTGAATTTTATACCACCAATTAATGCACCCGTTTCAGTGTCTATTAATCGAATTGTTGCATTACCGATACCGTCTTTAGTTACATACTGCCCTTGATAATACCAATGTACTCTTTTAAAAACCGCGGTTCCAAGCATAATAGCGTCAACACCTAAAAGTTTACCTGTTTGAATCGCTTTTGAATTATTAAGTAGACCAGACTGGCTTAAACCTTGCTCCGATAAAACTCGTTGGACTTCATTTCTTTCAACAACTACAATATTTTTTTCAAATAGGTTTAAGGCTATCAAATCAGCCAGACCTGCGCCAAGTTCATTATTCCCAGAGAATGGAAAAATTGCAATCTTATTAATTTTTGTGACATCATAATTTGGATTTTTTACAAATTTAGCAGAAGCACATGAGGTTAGATTAAAACCAACCATAAGTAACAAAATAAAAATAGTAAGTTTTTTCATAGTAGTGCTCCATTTTTTACCAGTGAAAGATAAGTGCCTAACGACTGGTATTTAGCGGATTTGCTACAGGTAAAACCCTCACACCGAAATCATGCTCCGAGTAGCAAATTCCGTTACAATACTTGGTTAGCGGCCCAACCATAAATGTTAGAGGTTGCTTTTGTAAAAAAAACTGTTATAATATAAACCCCCGATTAAATCGGGGGTATTAATGAAAACCTGTCTCGAGTACCTTAGCCAAAAGAAACTCAAAAAAAGGCAGGTTTTCTTATTTTATTAGCAACATGCGTTTTGTATCTGTAAATGACCTGTTTGTTTCTAAGCCACTTACTGTAAACCGATAGATATAAGTGCCACTTGATAATTTTTCCCCATTAAATATAGATGTATGAATCCCTGTCTCTTTGACCTTATCCACTAACACAGAAACTATCTTCCCCCTAATATCATAAACTTTTAGGGTGACATAACTTTGTTCAATCAATTCAAATGTAATTTTTGACTGTGGGTTAAATGGATTGGGATAATTATTAACAGATATAATAGAAGGGATAATTGTTTTCTCATCATTCAATTCATTAACTTTCCACATCAACCCCGTTCCGTCAATAGATGTTTTTATGGAATGCATGGATTCCTTGCTAGCGTTGTCCACCGCAACTATATCATAAGAATAAGTATAAACATCGTCAAATTTGCCCGGTTTATCCACAGCATTATCTATCCAACTTTGGGTTGAGCCGGAAACATGTGTAACTGTTGTTGCCAAAGCCCAACCTGTCTCACCCTCAATTTTCCGGTAAATTTTATATTGCCCGGGATTTGAAGTGCTATTAACATCGGGCTCAGGATTTGAGTCCCAAGTTATCTGTGGGTGCGAACCGCTCCAGGCCGCTTGCAGATTTTGTGGTTGTGATGGTGATGAATTTATTGGGTTTGTTACAAAGAAATCAACAAATATTACGCCACTACTATCATTCACAATATCAAAAGCGATATTATCTGAATTTGCAGGTGTACTCCATGGTGAATAAACCCGTTTATAATCATAATTAAAAAAATCATCCTGATCACCGGTGCCAGATACATTATCGGCATAAATTATTTTTAGTTTTTTATCACTGTTTGTGGATTTTGTTATGAGCAGACCAAAACCGGGGGCGGCCAATTTCCCGGGAACAGTTTCCCAAGTTGTTTCATAGTAGCTTACACCTTTTCTGTTTTCAATATAATAAAATTCACTGCCTGCTGGAATTTTATAAATATCGCCTTCGGAGATGGCATCACCTATAGCTATATTTGAAAGATTACCGCTTACAAGGGTAGGCGTGACCCAGCCCAGTTTTGACCTTTCAAAACCATTCATTGGCCTGGAACCATTGGTACCATCCATTAGCCCAAATGTGTCTGTACCGGGTAAATGCCAACCACCATTAAAACTTGTTGTAAAAAAATAATGACCAATTTCATGCGCCATAATAGCAAGTTGAAAAGCCGGATCATAGATCTGATGTTGGATTGTACCTGAACCAAAATTCCCTGCCTTAATTGTAACACTGTCTAAAGTCAGGCTGTATGTACTTCCTGCGCCACCACTGTTAAAAGAAGAATAACGACTTGTTAGAGAAGCAACTCCTTGAGCCGGATGACCATAATCTGCAGCACCGCCTTTAAGGCTGCGAATACACAGGATTATCATGTCAACTGTACCATCAGGCTCATTAAATACACCATCGCTATCATAATCATCCGGATCATAATTATCATAGTTTGAATAATCTATATACGTGTCCGCAAAATTGATTGCCTCTTTGGATAAATAACTGATATTTCTCCCAGAGGCTGTTTTATAATAGCTACTGGGGTTAGGCGGCACAAAAAGCACAGGGCAAACTTCACCTATTAAATCCAATGAATCCCTTGACATTTCTTTAAAATAACCCGAAATACTGGGATCGTCATAGTCTGAGCGGACAGTAGTGTCAATTGTATTAGGCGCCCAGGATGGCAAACTATCCAATGAAGCCGGCCAGTTGAATGTAACCGGGTTTGTGCTTTCGGTCGTATCATCTAAAAATTTAATATAAATGATAACAGCCTTTATGGTACCTGTTGTTGGTAACTTGGAAAATGAAGGCGCCCCCGAGGTAGAACCCAGATCACAAAAGACCTCTTCAGCGTATAAAAAACTAAAAAATGAAAACATAAAAATAACAACTAGTAGAAAACGCATAATTCCTCCTATTTGAATTAGTGCAAATTGTCCAGCCCACCTCTCGTTCCTAAACTGAGTTTGGGAATGAGAGGTGGGCTTAGCACTATTTAAGATAAATAAGCTTTTTTGTTCGAATTGTCGAGCTTTCAAGAATTAACGAATAAAGATATATGCCGCTGGCCACCTCCTCCCCGGCATTGTTTTTGCCGTTCCAAATGACTTCATGTCCGCCCATTGCGCTTCCCTGGTTAGTGATTAGCTGCTTTACCTCCTTTCCGGATAGGTCATATATATTGAGGCTTACTGTTTGTTGTTTATCTATGTAAAATTTTATTTTTGTAGCCCCGTTAAAAGGGTTTGGATAGTTTTGGGACAAGTTTATATATGAGGGGTTGTACACGGTTTCTTTTATAGCCGTAATGGTGGTATCGCCATAAACCACGCCATTTATATAAGCGCCGAGAAGGTTATCAACCTCACCTTCAATTGTTTTTTTTACAAGTCCTATGTTTTTTGCAAAATGCTGGCCTTTAGCAGCAACGCTCCAGGGTTCATAAAAATAGAGTGTATATTCATAATCATCTATTACTTCCCAAAAGTGCCTTGTTTTGGTGTATAGCTCCCTAATTTCTCCCGGCCAACGAAAATGAGTTATTGTATCCCCCACACACATACTAAACTTTAATTCCGGCCGGCCATCATAATCACCATCATAGATGTCAAACCGGAAGACGTTGCCTGTTGAATCCATTCTTTTATAAAAAAACGAAACATGGTCAGGTTCATTACTACCAAACCATGCAACATTTTGTTGTATTTTTTTATATATAAAGCCATCTTCAAAAAGAGTATCCTTTAAAACTTCAACGACAACCGTTGCTTCCAAAAAGGACCAGTTTATTCTATGATAAACCCATTTATCGCCCACTTCCAACGGGTAATAGGTTTTCCAATCCGGGCTTGATTTTGTTACCAATAATTCCTTTCGTTGAAAACCATCAATGATAGACCCCCAATATTTCCCTTCTAAATGTTCATCGGTTTGCCTATTTAGATAGCCTGTATATTTAGTAATGCCATACTTTTCTATAAAGGTAATAAAATAACTTTGCTGGTTTAGGGAATCATATAATGCCATGTCCATTGCCTTAACCGTATCTTCACCAAAAGCAATTACCTGATATTTATTTCTTACTTCCCAATAATAACCTTGCCAAGGAGCGCTCATTGTATCGAGAGTATTTTTAGTGAAATCATATAAAAGATGATCATTACCATCAAAGAAAGTGTAAACATTACCTATTGTGTCTTTACGTAAAAATTTATACTCCGGCATTGGTTTAGCGCTATTGGCACAAAAACGTGTAAATACCTTCTTGTAGGTTTTCCCATTGGAAAGCAACGTATCTTTTTGCACTTCTTTTATTTGTGAAGAGATGAAACTTTCATCGCCATCAATTTCCCAATAGTCAGAAATATATTCCCAATAGTCGCCCACTGGTAAAGGAAAGAAATTTATATAACCTGAGTTTAAAGTTTCGGTTTTTTGCTGTTTAACACTAATTTCCTGGAACTCAGGGATAGAATAAATTTTTTGGCTAAATATAATTACAGGAATAAGAAGAAAAATAAGTAATAAATATTTTTTCATAAAGAAATCCTCCAGAATTGGGTTACCTTTGAGAGTATTGTGTATTTAAAACATATAACTGCGATATTCTTCATTGCAACAAGAAAGACGCTAACGACTGATATTTAGCCGATTTGCGATTGTAGAACTCACAAACCGAAATGTCGCGGTAGGAATACCCATTACTGAACATCCCCCGCACAGATCCCGGCGTGCGGAACTACCGCACCGGGCTCTTCAATGGTACTCACTACGCATTATGGCAAAACGAAACCAAATAAATCTTTCTGCTT
>JAJRVW010000028.1 GCA_024277115.1 Calditrichota bacterium | reverse complement strand
GCCCCCGCGCCCCTGTTTTTGCTTCGCAAAACAGGGAAAACTGTTCGGTCCTTTCAGAACCAAACAGAAAGGATAATTGGAGAGAAAAAGAACAATTAGTAAATAAAATACTGTAAACCTATTTCAGGACTTGACAATTTTATCACTTAAATAATTGTATTGCTAACATTTAACCAAGACCAAGGTCAGGTCATCATGTAAATTCTGGCCATCCAGGAATGCCAGAATTTCATCGATTACTTTTTCTTTCAAAGATTCTACGTCCAAATGGGCGTTGTTTTTAATAATTTCCCCTAAACGGTCATCACCAAATTCGATATTATTTTTGTCCATCGCCTCAGAAAGCCCATCCGTATAAAAAGCCAAAATGTCGTTATGGGCCAGTTTAACTTTTTCTTCTTTTAATGTTTCTTTAAAAATATTGCCTTTATCCAGACCAACGGCAATCCCGGATGGCTGGAGAAAAGAGATTTCTTTACCTGCGGCCTTGTAGTGCAAAACAGGGCAATGGCCACCGCGGGCAAAACGTAAGAGTTGTTTTTTATAGTCAATTTGCGCAACCAGAAGCGTAATAAATGATTTTTTTTCCAAAGAGTCAAACAAGATTGAATTTGTATTTACCAAAATATCATAAGGCGAAAAATAGTTGCGGGTGATGGATTGGATTATCCCTTTTGTTTCGGCCATATAAAAAGCCGCCGATGTTCCTTTACCGCTCACATCGCCAATAATAAGGCCAAAATTATTTTCTTTGGATGGGAAAAAATCATAATAATCCCCGCCTACTTCGTAGGCTGTAATGGTCAATGTATCAATTTTATAGGAACCACTTTCCGGTAACGATTGGGGTAGAAGGCGCATCTGGACTTCTCGGGCAATTTGCAGTTCTTGCTCCAACCGTTCGCGCTCCAAAGAGTTTTTAACCAGTTTGGCGTTTTCCAGGGCAATGGCCGCCTGATTGGCATAGGCCTCAAGCATTTTTAAGTCATCCGGGTCAAAACCAAACTCGTACGATTTTGTGGCAAAGATCAGCCCAAGAACTTTGCCTTTTGCATCAATAAGCGGCGCCGCTGCCAGTGAGCCAATATCTTTGCGCCATGTTTTAATCGAGCTAAATTCTTTTTCTTTTAAAACATTATTTAAAGTGATGGATTGTTTGGTTTCAATAATTTTTAACCCGATTTCCTGCACCGAATGGTTATAAAACGAATCGAGTTCTTTAGTCTCCAAATTATCTGCGGCCGCAACATACAGGGCATCGTGTTGTTCGTCGTAGAGTTCAATCCAGGTGTGGTTAGATTCGATTACTTCCATGGTCATTTTAGTGATTATATTTACCAGCTTTTTTTGGTCATATTCACTGGAGATCACACGTCCCAAATGATGGAGGGAACTTACTTCTTTCATCTTTCTGTCAAAAACACGTGCTGTGGGCAAATGAAATAAAAAGGTGACACTGGAGAAAAAGGCGTAAATGGTCAAAAAATACCAGGCCAGGTTAGTGAATGAATCTAAGGCGATGCTATGGGCGGCAACCGAATCGAGAAAAGCAAAATCATATAAAATACTTAACGCCCAAACCATGATCAGTGAAACTAAAAAATAGGAATATTTTTCTTTACGCGATAAATAGGTGATCCAGGTATTATTACTGCCCAGGATCATATAAAGTATCAGGGATAAAATAAGGGCGCTCGAGACATAAAATCCATCCCCGGTAAATTGAAAATCCAGAGGGAGCTGAAAATAGACCGAGAAAAACATAGTTAGCAGGGTGCTGATAAGCGCCAGTGAAATATAAATTTTGGTGCGGCTGCGCTGTTTAAAATAGATCAGGTTCTTAACCAGTAAAATCAATGGGGCCAAAAATAGAATAGCCGCAATGGATGTAAGGTTGCTGAACAACAAAGCGGTAAAGGTATCGGGGATGGGAGGAAATGCCGCAGAATATGTGGGCGACATAATAAATTTAAAAATAAGTACCCAAACATACAGCCCGGTTAAAAGTTTGATTAAATTTTTAAGTATGCTCGACAGCTTTGTTTGAAGTAAAAAAACGGTTTCTTTAACATAGCCGTAAAAAAACAGGATAATTACAATTGTGAGGGTTTCGTGGATGTATTGCCATTGAGTAAAACTGAGCGCGCTCTCAAATTTAAGGTAATCAAAAACGAATGTAGCAAGGCCAAGTAAAATACTTATGCTCAGAAGTAGTTTAGGTGGGACTTGTATTTTCTTCATTCAATATAAATCCTGTAAGGATCGCCATAGGTGGTATATGTGCCAATTAAAGAAAGGTCTGTGCGGAAATGAAAAACCTTTGGGACATTAATATTGGCTGTTGATTTAAAATCTATGATAATAAGATTTCCATTTACGGGTAAAATCTTAATGTCTATAGGCTTCTCCAGCTCACTAATATCAAACTTACTGATCACATTACCGGAAAGTTGCACAAGGTTGGAATTTAAATGCTTTGCCATAATTATCCAAATCGTTTCATCAACCGGATTTATGTCAAAGGCATAAATTGTATTTGTTTCAAAAATGGAAGTAAGCGATTTCTGTAACAGGTCATATTTATAAAGGACATTCCGGCCACTGTCACCATCAAAAAAATAGAGGTTATTATTGATTTTGTCAATCCGGAATTGTTTAAGTGAAACAAATTTAAGGCTATCTGGAGTTTGATAAATGGAATCTAATTTTTGTGGGGTTGTGTCGTAGAGAAAAATCTTGTTCACTCCCTGGTCCAGGATAAACAAATTTTGATCAAATAAATCTATTTGCACAGGTTGTGATAAATCTTGTAAAAATAGCTGGGCATCAGCTGCCGACGTATCAATCGTGAAGAGTGCCCCCGTTGAATCGACCAACCAAAATTTACCAAGGGCATCATCATAAACCGCGTCGAAGGGGCGTTCGAGATGACTGTTGCCTGCAATAAATTCACCCGTTTTTGTATTAAATAATTCTAAGTCCCGAAAGGCGGGGTAGGTTACAAGGGCTATGTTAAATCCTTTGGTGAAAGCAAGGTTCTCTGGCCGCCAGGCTGTTAATTTACGCATAGCAATACTGCTCAGGTCATAGTTTAACTTGTTCACTTCCCAAAGATAAGTGTCCAAAATCCAGATTGAAGCGGGGCCAGGTGTAATCGACAATTTTTCTGTTCGATACGATTCTTCTGTCTCCCCGTTTAAGCTGAGATAGTAGCTGTAAGGTAAATCAAAAATAATATTTTTATCGGTAAAATGGGCAGTGTTTTTTTCGACAACGGCATAAACGGACGCTTCTGTTTCACCGGGGGCAATCCGAAAAATATTTGTACTTTTATAGTTTGTTTTGGTAGGCGGGTTCCAGGAGAGCCGTATGCTGCTGTCTTGTGAAGAGAGCCGGAACCCAAGATCGGTTTTTTTTGTACTGTTTTTTGGATCAAAAATATTATCCCTTTCCCGGCCTTGGTCCTTGCAAGAGGCAAGTATAAGCACAAGTATAGAAAAGGGAATTAAGAATCGCTTAAAAGTCATGGTCCCGGCATTTTAAGTAGGCGTTGCATATTTAATCGACTAAAAGTTCAATGATCTGATTAAATACTTCTTCGATTGGTTTGTTCCCATCGACAGAGTAGAACGCGTTTTTCTCTTTATAATATTCCTTAACAGGAGCCGTTTGATCCTTATATATTCGCAATCTTTTTAATACAGTTTCCCTGCAATCATCGTCACGCCCACGTTCGCCAAGCCTTTCGAGTATAACCTCATCGGGCACAGAAATTTCAATACATCTAAAATTAGGGATTTTATGCTTTTCCAGGAGTACAGAAAACTCCCTGGCCTGTCGCAATGTTCTTGGAAAACCATCCAGAATAAAACCATTTTTACAATCGTCCTGCACGATTCGTTTATCGATGATACCCAAAATTACATCATCCGGAACAAGCTCACCTTTGTCCATAAGGATTTTTGCTTTTCTGCCTTGCTCGGTATTTTTTACAATTGCCGCACGTAAAATTTCGCCTGTTGAAATTTGTGGGATATTATATTTAGCACATATTTTTTCAGATTGGGTACCTTTGCCTACGCCGGGTGCACCAAACAAAATTAAAAACATTTCAACTCCTTTAGAACGATGGTTTATAGATTATTTGCTTTTAGATTGTTTCTGGTTCTTTTTTTCGTTTTTTGCATAAAGCTGGCCACATGCCGCGCTTATTTCCCAACCTTTTCTTTTGCGCAGGGTAATACGCCGGTTTTTATCATTTATAAGCAACTCAAACTCTGCCACTTTCGCTTTGGAGGGTGGGGCATATTCCGCATCCTCAGAATTGCACGGAATTACATTAATCTTACATGGAATTCTGTGAGTTAATTGAACAAGCTTTTTAGCATCTGCGGCAGATGCATTAAATTCATCGAGTAAAACGTATTCAAATGTAACCAGTTTGTTTGAACTTTCAGTATACGCTTTTGCTGCCTCCATAAGTTCGTCTATCGGATACTTTTTGGAAATAGGCATAATTTTTTGACGAATTTTATCGTCGATACTGTTTAAGGAAATCGCCAAAGAAAAAGGTTGCTCCTCTTCGGTAAACCTTTTTATACCGGGTATTATACCACTCGTGGAAATAGTGATGCGTCTTTTACCCAGCGCAAAGCCTTTTGGATCGGATAAAACTTGTGCCGAACGGATCACGGATTCATAATTTAACATGGGTTCGCCCATGCCCATATACACGATATTTGTAGGCTCTTTGCCAATTTTTTCCTGCATCAGTAAAACCTGTTCAATTATCTCGCCGGGCGAAAGATTGCGCAGGATACCCATTTTTCCGGTTGCGCAAAATTTACAATCGAGCGCGCAGCCTACCTGTGAAGAAATACAAAAAGTAGTGCGTTTGTTTTCATAAATTATGACGCTCTCAATTTTATAACCATCCTTTAACTTCCACAGGAACTTTTGTGTTTTATCCAAAGTTGAGGTTATTTCATCTTCTTGCACAAAAGTGCGTAAATAAAAATGCTCCTCAAGAATTGTGCGTGTTTTTTGGGACAGGGTGGTAAAATCGGCAAAAGATGTTTTGTGTTGCGCATAAACAGCTTCAAAGATTTGATTTGCCCGGTACGATGGTTCGCCAATTGACGCGAGGAATTCAATCAGTTCGGCGATGTTTAAGTCAAGTATAGATTTTTTCATTAAATTTTATGGTATTAAAAACGCACAGTGTATAAATTTAGAGCTAATATTTTAGAAATAATAAAGTTAACTAATTGTGATAAAAATCTCAAGCAATCATTTGATTAATGTGGAGCAGGTAAATGTCTGAGGAAATAAAAACAGTCGAACGGATTTCTGAAAGCTATAAACAAATTAAAGAAGAATTGAATAAAGTTATTGTGGGACAGGATGATATTATTGAGAAATTATTGATTTCCCTCTACGCTAAAGGTCATTGTATGCTGATCGGTGTACCGGGACTGGCAAAGACATTAATCATCAAAACATTGGGTGAAATACTTGACCTCCAGTTTTCCCGGATTCAGTTCACCCCGGATTTAATGCCGAGTGATATTACCGGTTCTGAAATACTGGAAGAAGACCGGTCTACGGGAAAAAAAGCCTTCCGCTTTATGAAAGGGCCCATTTTTGCCAATATTATTTTAGCCGACGAGATTAACCGGACGCCACCTAAAACACAATCGGCCTTATTGGAGGCCATGCAGGAATATAAAGTAACCACCGCCGGTGAAACATTTTCCCTCGATGAACCCTTTTTTGTACTTGCCACGCAAAACCCGATCGAGCAGGAAGGAACATATCCTTTGCCCGAAGCGCAATTGGACCGTTTTATGTTTAGTCTCTGGCTGGACTATCCCAAATTTGAAGAAGAAGTGGAAATTGTAAAACGCACAACCGCGGCACAGAATTATAAAATTGAATCTAATATCAGCAAAGAAGACATCCTTAAATTCCAGGAAATTGTAAAAGATATACCGGTCGCGGACAACACGGTAGAATACGCGGTACGATTAGTGAGTGCGACGCGCAAAGGTTCACCGTATTCCGATGAAAAATTAGCAGAATGGATTCGCTGGGGCGCCGGGCCGCGTGCCTCTCAATACTTAATTTTAGGCGCGAAGGTCAGGGCGGTGCTACATAATCGTTTTGTGCCGGAAATAGAAGATATCCGGTCTATTGCAACATCTGTTTTAAGGCATCGCATTGTAACCTCTTTTAGCGCAGAGGCGGATGGCGTGGACATTGATGGCATTATCAAACACATCATCGAGAAAGTTGGCTGATACGAAAAATAAATTGGTCAAATCTCTTATTATAAATCCTTGATGTTATTAATTGGGACTCGCTTTTCTTTTACACCGCGGAGGCACTAAGAACGCATAGTCTTTTTTGAGGACTTTAAAGGTTGTTTTACACTTTCGCAGAAAATGGTTTATCTAGAAGGCCTTCACCGGGTTGAAAGACCTTCCGGGTTTTGTAAACCTGGAAGGTCTGCAACGAAGAAGAAACGAACATTTCCATCATCAAGAAACGGATTCCATCCCTTGAAGGGATGGAATCCATCTATTTTATAGAAGGTCTCACGGCTCATCCATTAAGCCCATAAATTGTATAATAACCTCAAAATTTTTCATCTTAAAAACCACATTGTGGACTAAAAACCACAAAAATAATTTAATATGCATAATGCTAATAGGACCTAAGTAACATAAAAACAACCTATTACTCTTTATAACCAATCTTTGGCACCACTCTTGTATTAAGCCGGGCAGAATTAATTATAGTCTAACTTTTTACAGGAGGTGCCCCATGCGCACATTTAATTTATTTTTTAGCTTTGCTTTACTTATCGTTTTGTTTATCGCTTGCGAGCAAGACCCAACATCGACAGATGATAATCTTGAGCTGGCCCAATTTGTTCAGGAACAGGCGCCGATTGGCTGGCAACTTAATAAAACAGTTGCATCCGGCTCAGATGTAAAGTCGCTTACCCAAAACTCCGGTTACCTTGAAGATGAAGGTGTGGAAGGATTTTCCAAGCTGTCGTCTTTAAAAGAAAATGCCGGCCGTTTAAACATGGCGATGAAAGAATACATTCCTGCTACAAGAAACCTTGCCAAAACCAATGGCGATTCCCTGATATTTTTTGAAAACAATAAAGTAATCGGCTTGCGCAAAGGGTTGTATTATAACTCCGAGACGAGTATTGCCCGATATTTTGAGGTGAAGTACAAATTCGCTAAGTGGCGTAATATTGAATACGATTCATCTAATGTAACAGCCTTTTTAAATTTTACCCCAGATGATGAAAGCGACGATCAATTAAAGAGTTTAAACCAGTTGCAATTATTTGAAAGTACATTTTTTGTGCAAAAAATTGAATCCAATGCCGATGTGACCGACTGGGACGGCGGTGAGGCTACGGGCATAATAGCCACCACAAACGCCTGGTACAACAGTGAACGCCAATTAAGTAAGTTAAAACAATCTGTAGAAATCAATCCGGATGAATCGGGTATTTTGCGTGAAGATTTTGAATTCCGTGATGGAAAATCAGCGTATCGCCAGGTTACTTTTAAAAATGACGGGACGGGCACTTTCGAGAAAAAAACGCGTGACGGCATTCAGGTTAGCGGGACCTTTGACAGCGTTGAAGATGATTTACAGGGAAGCTACACCGAGACTATTGATTTTCCTGCCGGGCGCTACATCGATAAAATCATTAAAAGCGCTGAGGTTTCTATTACTTTGCCCGATTCCATATTTGATGCAAAGTTTTCTGAGGCGGTTTATTTTGAGTCCGGTAAAGTTGATTCAGAAATGGTGGCCTTACAGGTTTCTGAAGAAGGTGGCGTAAAAACGTCTGTTTTTGATATAACAAAATTAAGTGGCGCGCATGGCCAGCTTACTTTTAATGAAACAGAAAATGAATCGAACCTAACAGGCAACTGGACATCTGAAGACAATTCATATCTTATTTTAAACGCAGAATATTATTTTGATGGCAGCGCTTATTTACATTACGAAGTATTCCAATCTGAAGAGGCGTATAATAATGGTGAGGCGCCTTTGCTCGTCGCAGATTATTATTTCTCGCCTGATCAGACTTGTACAGGTACATTAAGTTATAATGGTGAAACCTATGATGTCAATTTCGATGATTCCGGCGAAGGCGAGTTATCGCAAGGCGGACAAAAAGCACGGATCAACTTATTTAAATAAGAAATAGCCCGCAGTAAATCCTTCCGGGTCGGAGTGGCCTGGGAGGATTTGCTATTTACACTTTTTGAAAAATTACACAATTTAGATTAGATTAAACCATGAAAATAATACAATCCTTTCTCCTCATTTTTCTCTTCTTGGCCCAGATTGGTTTTACGCAAATTGTTGCGTTAAAAAATAAATTTATCATCGAAAATATTTCCATAGAAGGAAACAGCAAAAGCGGCGATTATGTGATTCTTGAAAACCTGCCCTATGCCATTGGTGATACACTTAGTGAAGAAGAAATAAACAGTGGAATTGAAAATTTAAAATCATTAGAGATTTTCAGTGCCGTTCGTTTGCAGCCCCGTGCCGGTTCCGAGGCCGGAAAACTACATCTTATTATTTCGGTCGAAGAGCGCTATTGGCCCCATTTACGTTTTAAAGGCGGGTTTAGCGAACTGGATGGCTGGTCTGTCACGCCGATCAGTTTAAACCTTGATAATATTTTTGGGATGGGCAACTTTACGGACCTTGGTCTAACCTTTGGTGACCGTGTGACACGCCTTGATTTAAATTATATCAACCCAAATATTTTTGATAGTGACCTCGATTTTTATTTTAGTTTTTATGCACATAACCAGGAAATTTTGCATTATATCGAAGGCCAGAGAATTATACAAAATGTACCGCAGGGTGGGATCGATCTCGGTTTTAAAGCAAGGCAGGGCTTTTTTAAAGCCTTCAAGTTTGGAATTTCGTCTTACACCATTAACGCAGATTCTGTCGCAAGAGTGGGTGGAAAAGATTTTGTTGATTTTACCCCGAACGTTGCTTTTTATGTGGGGCAACCCTGGAAGGCTGCTGCCTTTACTGTTTCATTTAACTTAGATAAACGCGACCAGGCTTATTATCCTGCCAACGGTTGGTGGCTTGGCGCACGTTTTACACAGGCCGCAAGACAATTGGGCAGCCAAATTAAGTTTACACGTTTTATTTTTGATGCGCGTGCCTACCACACCCTTTTTGCACAAGTGGTCCTTGCCGGACGTGTAAAAATGGGCGTGATATCCGACGAAGCGCCATTTTGGGAAAAGTTTTATTTGGGCGGCCCTAATTCCCTCCGTGGATTTTCGGACCGTAGCTTAAGCCCAAGCGGCGGCGGTGACCGGCTCTACCAGGCCGGGATTGAGCTCCGTTTCCCTATTACGGCAAAGCATTATCCGCAGCATTTTTTAAGCGGGGTTATATTCCTGGATAGCGGCGCAAACCTTCCGGCAGGCCAACAAATTGATCTGAACTCTCTTTATAACAGCGCCGGTTTTGGGCTGCGCTTTCGTTTGCCATTTTTAGGGATTGTACGCATGGACCTCGCTTATCCATTGGATGCAGGGGAAGGTAAACTACAATTTTCATTAGGACATACATTTTAGCCCGGGAAAAATTATGCGCCTAAAAAAATTGATCGGAAAGCTGGTGTTTATGTGGTTTCTTTCTTCCGTATGTTTTGCACAACAACCAACGATAAAATCTATAAATCCGGTTTTGGCAAACAAAAAACTGGCCGTTGACCTACATTTCCAAAACCTCTTGAGTGAAGAATTAATCGATGGTTTGGCCAGCGGTATGAGCAGGTCAGTTAATTTTAATTTTCTTCTTTTAACGCAGGATGGAAAAAAGATTCAGGATTATCGCCGTGTAGTTAAATTAAAATATGATGTGTGGGAAGATATTTATATTCTCACCAATCGAATCCAGAAAAAACAATTTAAATCCTTCGCCAAATTTAACCGATTTTTAAATGATTCGCTGCGGATTGTGCTTGGCCCGATTAAACGTTTGGATAAAAATAAGGCCTTGCTGGTCCAAATGTTTTTTGTGCCCGAAAATATATCGGAGAAACAGAAAACGAAATTAAAATATTGGATTGACGACCAGGCGCGGCTGTCCAACAAAACAGATAAAACAGGCGATCAATCCGGTTTTTCGATTAATCTGTCTGGGCTAATTTCGCTCTTCACTACGCAAGACAACATCGAAGATAGCATCCATAAAAATTCGCCGTCCTTCTCAATAAATTCGCTGAAAAAAGATGAAAACACTTCGAAGTAAGATATTTTTATTTGTTTCCCTTTTGCTCGTCCTGCCTGCTGTACCGCTCTCATTTTTTACGATGCAGTTACTGGACAAAAGTTATGCCATCGGTGTAAACGAGCAGGTGGAAGAGGCATTGGACGGCGCTTTAAAATTATCCGCCGGATACTATCGCTTGCAAAAAGAACAGTTGACACGCCATTTAAACAATCTTGCAGAAAGTAACACGGATTCCGAAAATAAGGTAATTAATGCGTTCAGAAGTATATTCACAGATATTGAGATAGAATCATATTTCACACAAAAAAATCATAATGGTACAGAGTTTATCTCTGGGAAACTTGTTCAGAAATTTATTGATGCAAATAAAAAAGTGGAACTTTGGCCATCTGCAAATCATGCCGTGTTGTTTGCAATCGTCCGGAACAAATCAGCTAAAACATTTATTGTCCGCTATAAATTACCATCCCTGTTTAGCGAAAATGCCATGCAGATACAGGAAATAAACCAGATTTATAAAACACTTGGTGCACTGCGTGGAAATATCCAGAAAAGTTTTTTATTTACATTTTTACTGATTTATGGATTGGGGCTAATATTGGCCTTGGCAATTTCTTACTTTATTTCAAAACGGATTACGCGGCCTATTGAAAAATTGAAACAGGCGACAACGAAAATCGGTAAAGGTGACCTAAACTACAAAATCGATGTTAAAGGCCATGATGAATTTTCCGGGCTTGCCGAAGCTTTTAATTCAATGACGGGGGCGTTGCAAGCGAATCAAGACCAGATTTTTCAACTAGAGAAAATGGCCACCTGGCAACAGCTGGCGCGTCGATTGGCACACGAAATAAAAAACCCGCTTACCCCGATCCAGCTAATGGCGCAACAAATGCGCGATACATATCCCGGCGAGGATGAGACATATAAAAAAATGCTGGCAGAGTGCAGCGAAATTATCGAAGAGGAAGTAGGTAGTTTAAAAAACCTTGTCCGGGAGTTCTCGGATTTTGCACGCTTGCCGGAGTTTAAACCTCAGAAGCAAAATATTCTTATTTTAATCGAATCCGTCAAAAAACTATACCTTGATTCGAAGCTACAAATTACTATTCCTGACCATTCTGTAGAAGTAAGTTTCGACTATGATTATTTAAAACGTGTATTAATAAACCTTGTTGAGAATGCCATTGCAGCAAGCAAACCCGGCAAATTTGTGCAAATAGTATTAGTTGACCGGGATGGATGGATTGAACTCTCGGTAAAAGATGAGGGAGAAGGTATACCCATAGAAAATCAACATAAGATTTTTGAACCTTATTTCACCACAAAGCGCTCGGGTGTTGGTTTGGGTTTGGCCATTGTAAAAAAGATTGTGGAAGAACATGGCGGCGTGATAACTGTTGACTCGAAAGTTGGACAGGGAACCGAGTTTAAGATAATTTTGGAATAAACCGACTATGTCGATTTAAGCTGTGGCATCAACGCAGTTGATGCATTCCAAAGACAAAGGAGCAAATGAATAAAAATATTCTCATCATCGATGATGAAAAAAACATCCTCAAATCCCTCGATATGATTTTAAGTGGGGAAGGGTACACGGTTTTTAAAGCAGCGACAATTAGTGAAGCAGAAAAAGAACTTTTACAGCAAGATTTAAATCTGTTTTTGGTCGATGTAATGTTGCCTGATGGCGACGGTATTGAGTTTATAAAAAAAATCCGTACGCATAAAAAAAATGGTATAATTATTATGATTTCCGGGCATGCCTCGATTAAAATGGCCATTGAGGCAACCCGCAATGGCGCAGATGATTTTATCGAAAAGCCACTTTCCAAAGAAAAATTATTGATTACGTTAAATAATTTTGTGAAGCGTTTAAGGCTGGAAGAGAAATACGATGAGCTGCAAAAATCAAAGTTGGGCATTAATTTTATCGGCGATTGCCCACCCATGCAGGATGTAATAAAAACGGTAGATAAAATTGCCCCGACAAACAGCAAGGTTTTAATAACGGGCGAAAGTGGCACCGGTAAAGAAATTATTGCCGGGCTGATACATTACAAAAGTAAGCGTCGCGAAAAGCCCTATATAAAAATTAATTGTGCTGCAATCCCGGAAGAGCTTATTGAGGCTGAATTATTTGGTGCAGAAAAGGGCGCTTATACCGGCGCTACGGAAAAGCGCGAAGGCAAATTTGTTCAGGCAAATGGCGGATCGTTGTTTTTAGATGAAATTGGCGACATGAGCTTAAAAACCCAGACAAAGGTTTTACGTGTTCTGCAAGATGGCGAATTTGAACGGGTTGGTGGCAGTGAAATCATCCGTACAGATGTGCGTATTCTTGCAGCAACAAATAAGGACTTAAAACAAATGGTCACAGAAGGGGATTTTCGGGAAGACTTATATTTCCGGTTGCATGTAGTGCCGTTACACCTTCCGCCATTGCGTGAGCGGGGCGAAGATATTGTCATTTTAGCAAAGCACTTTTTGGAATTCTTTGGCACAGAAAATAATAAAAAGAATCTTGCTTTAAGCGAAGATGTTTTGCGAAAATTAAAAGATTATCACTGGCCGGGCAATATCCGGGAATTAAAAAATTTGATTGAGCGATTGGTACTTATGAGCGAGGAGCAGATGATAGGTCTGGAAAGTTTACCGGAGGAGTTCTTGCTATCCGATTTTAAAGTAAGTGCGGCTTTTAAAAATCAAAAATCCCTGCGTGATGTTCGTGACAGGACAGAAGCTGAATATATCAGCTATTGTCTTGAAAAATTTTCTGGTAACATCTCTAAAACGGCCGATCAACTTCAGGTTGACCGCACTTATTTATATAAAAAGATTAAAAAATTGGGCATTCAACTTTAAGATTATGGCTGATCAGTAATAACCGCTGCGT
The DNA here is from genome assembly GCA_024277115.1 of Calditrichota bacterium. Taxonomy (GTDB): domain Bacteria; phylum Calditrichota; class Calditrichia; order Calditrichales; family J004; genus JABFGF01. The sequence continues at coordinate 24,297 of JAJRVW010000028.1, read as the reverse complement.
TAAAAGTACCATTGGTTAATGTGATCGTATCGTTTTCATCATCACTATTTTTACATATTCCACTAAACGTGCCCGAAATATTGGTTGCCGTAACCTTTGTGATTTCAAGCGTACCACTGGTGGAATAATAATTTAGTGATGTCGTAGAATTTATTTTCGTGAATATTACGGTTATACCTAAAAGCGGATCTATAGCGTAGGTTCCCTCCAAACTGGAGCTACCTGTTGATAAACTAGAAGCAACGATTCCGAATGTCTCTGTTTCTTCGGTCGAAATACTTCGGGTTGCAGAAATTACCGTAGAACTTAACGTATCCGAAACACTCACAGAAGCAAATACAAATCCTTCACTTGCATTCCAGTCGTTCCCATCAATTTTAACTTCAAAAGTTCCAAGGCCAAGGGCGCCAGCCGGCTCAACAGGATTATTGGCATCACTACATGAAAACAAAGAAAGGGCAAGAATTATCATAATAAAACGCAACATATTTTCTCCTAATTATTAATTTTGTATTAAGTAAAAGAGCCACTGAGCGGACTCGAACCGCTGACCTGATCATTACGAGTGAACTGCTCTACCAGACTGAGCTACAGTGGCTTTAAAAAAAACAAAATTAAAAGATATTTACATTTAAATCAATTCTGACTATCTTTATTTTTTAAAATTATTTCTCAACGATGCCCGCCAAATCAATTAATATTTAGGTGAAAAAATGAAACGTATAAATCTATTATTCAGTTTCTTAATAATCGCTTCCTTCCTGATGCATTGCTCATCAAAAAAAACACAGGATATTACAGATGTTATCGATGTCGTCCGGTTAAGTAACGGACAAAAAGATACGGTTTTTGTTTCTGATCTTTTTTACGCCCCAAAATACGATCTTAAATTTTTTAAAAATGATCATATTGCCGTAAAATATTCACCGGGTTCAAAATATATTGTTTTTACCCCAGATGATTCCTTTGTTGGATTAACTGTAATTAAATTTAAGTACAATTCACAATGGTTTCATATCCCTGTAAGCGTAAAAAAACGGATTCCATATACTTTTAAATACCGGCCGCGCAAAAAGGTTGAGAGTGTGCGCGTAATTGGATCATTTAATACCTGGAACCGAAAAAGTATCCCGATGGAAGACCCTGACGGTGACGGGACGTTTGAAAAAATATTTTGGCTGGATGCCGGGCGTTATGAATATCGGTTTTATATAAACGGAAAAGACGAGATTATCGATCCGAAGAATAAATCAAAAATTATGAACTCTTTTGGGGAATATAACTCGCAGTTAATTATAAAAGAGAACAAGATTACACCGCGCTTGGTTAACCGTGGATACCAGAAAAAAGAAAGCACCATACAAATCTCATATTATATTGATTCTGAAAATGCCGGTCCTATTACTAATGATAATGTCATTTGTCTGAAGAATAATGTTCTCGTTCCCACACAAAGTATTCGTGTTAATAAAAACGTAATCCAGGTTACCTTAGGCCGTTCTTTCCTGGAGCCCAATACCACTATCCGAACAGCTGTAACCGGAGAAAATTTTGCTACCCCGTTCGAGCAGGTTATTATAAAAAATGGCGATATTGCCGGTTCCGATCCTAAGTCATTCTCGTGGCACGATGCCATCGTTTATTCTATTGTTGTAGATCGTTTTTTTGATGGCGATACGTCAAATACCCAAAAAGTAAATCATCCCCAGTTAAAAGATAAAGCCAATTACTATGGTGGCGATTTGCAAGGCGTTATGCAGAAACTTGACGAAGGTTATTTTACCGATCTTGGTATAAATGTATTGTGGCTATCCCCGCTAAATCAAACCCCCCTTGATGCATATCAGGAATATCCCGAGCCCCACCGTTTTTACAGCGGCTACCACGGATATTGGCCGATTGACCCAACCAAATTGGATACCCGTTTTGGGACAATGGAACTGTTGCAGGAACTTGTCGAGAAGGCCCATCAAAAGAATATAAAAGTAATTTTAGATTATGTAAGCAACCATGTGCACGAAGAACATCCTTTTTTTAAAGAGCACCGTAGCTGGTTTGGTACACTGGACCTGCCCGACGGTCGAAAGAATTTAAGGCTTTGGGATGAATATCGGCTAACAACCTGGTTTGAACCCTATTTACCTTCTTTTGATTATCTGGGTTCTGAAACGGCTTTAAAAACAATGACCGATAATGCCGTGTGGTGGCTTAAAGAAAGTAATGCTGATGGATTTCGGCAAGATGCGGTAAAACATGTGCCTTCCCGGTTTTGGCGCACCCTTACCCGTAAAATCAATAGCCAGATTGAGCAACCTGAAAACCGTAAAATTTTTCAGATCGGTGAATCTTTTGGTTCGTATGCCCTCACAAAATCGTATGTAAATAATGGCCAGTTGGATGCACAATTCAATTTCAACTTATACAACACGGCGCTTTATGCATTTTTAAACCCGGAGGCAGGTTTTGATGTGTTAGATGGAGAAATGTCAAAGACTTTTGAAAATTATGGCATGTTCCATTTAATGGGAAATTTGATGGACAGCCATGATAAAATCCGGTTTTTAGCGCTTGCCGATGGTGACATCCCGCCCGGTAGCAATCCGGCAGAAATAGCCTGGAACGATCCACCCAAAGTGGATAGCTTAAGCAGCTATAAACTAGCACAGGTTTACATGACCTACTTGATGACCATTCCCGGAATCCCATTTGTCTATTACGGCGATGAGTTTGGCATGACAGGCTCAATAGACCCCGATAACCGTAGGCCGATGCGCTTTGGGGCTGACTTAACTAAGGCCGAGCAGCAGATGAAGAAGAAAATTAAAAGTATTATTAACCTTCGGCGGGACAACACGGCATTGAGATACGGTGATTTTAAAACCATTTATGTGGATAAAGATATCTATGCCTATGTGCGGTCGGATATGCACCAGAAGGTTTTGGTTGTACTGAGTAAATCCCGGGATGAAAAAATTGTCGGGTTAAATTTTTCAAAACTATTAAATGTAAAAAGTGTAATTCCGCTTTTTGGTGTAAAACGGTATTCGCTGATCCATAATGTATTGGATGTAACAGTTGCGCCGTTAAGCTCGATGGTTTTCCTGCTTCATTAAATGGAATTAGTTTAAGATGTATGCAAAGCGGGGGCATGAACGCAGGATGAGCCGCGCTTTATGGGAATTGAAGTTAAGGATACTGAAACAAGTTCAATATGACGAGTTCAGCCATTTTAGATCGGATTCATCAAATTTAGCCGGAGAACAATTCGCTTCTCTTTTTTTCTTTAAAACATACTTTTTACACCGTTTATAAATATTTGTACGACCATCATCAACAGTAATATATCCATTCAAATATCGTGCATTCCCATTTTTTGCAATAAATGAAAATTTAAATGTAAAGCTAATTGAAAAAGCTAAAAAATCAATCTTGTCGTTAATCTTTACAGCCGAAAACATAGAGACCCATTTACTTCGGATCGTATCGCGATCCATCGGGATCCTCGGTACAAAAACTAAAAGCATCAAATAGCAGGTTTGATGTTTTTTTGTTTTTACTTTAAAAATCATGACTCAAAGTTTTTTGACTGATAATAGATGAATTAAGATTGTTGATTGTAGGAATAAAAAACAGGGCAATCAGCTCTCGAAAGACTTTTTGATAGAAAATTAACTAAGCTTTAGAGATTTAATTTTTCAAAGCTTTCTTTTAGATTTTGGCAAAAAAACTCGGATTGTGTACACTTTGTACTTCAATTGTTAAAAACTTTGAAGCATTATTTTAATACTTTATTGTTCATAAAATACAAATAGATATTTGATACCAGCCTGCCTGAAACCAAGGCAATTGCCGCCGCTGTTACACCAACAACCTCCCAAGCATAAGTCAGCCCAAAAAGGGTAATTAAAATAACAGAAACCTCTAGTGCCGTGGCTGTGCTTATGGGCGATGTATTTCTATAAACAACTTGAATCGATCGCTGAAATGAAATTAAAACGGACAAGACAGGCACAGCGACTAAAATTTGTGTCGGTAAAACGGAAAGGGACGCGAGTAAGGGCGTAAGGCCAGATACTGTACCGTACCAAAAATCTGCCATGGGCGTAAAAGCAATTAATGCCAAGACCCCAAAATTAAAAAATGCCAGTTTTGTTGCGAAACTTTTCAGTGGCAGGTAGCCTTCCTTATTTTTACCAAATAGTGCAATCCCCGCTTCCTGAAAAGAGAGGCCGATACTTCTGAAAATAAAAATCAGTGAATTAATTACAGGTAACACGGCAAGTGACTCTAAGGCTAAATAACTGTGGCCGATCAGTAAAATAATCAACGGTTGGGCGCCCAGTCCGATAAATGTTGCCAGGGCCAGGGGATAGTAAAAAATATATATCTTTTTATAAGATATATTCCCTGTCGTATCACCATTACTTTTTTTATTACAGATTCTTTTTATCGTGGGCCTGCACATGAGTTGAGAGGCAAACATCTCTGCCATAACGCCGCTTGAGAGGGCAATTGTTCCGAGCAGGGCGCCATCAATTTTAGTAAAGGTAAATAAAACAAAAGCTGTTGCAGCCATTATCAACAAACGGACGAGTGTCCCAAAACTAACATATTTTGTTTTATTGTTCGCAATTAAAATGCCCTGTAAAAACCTCCTGTATGCGATGGCGCCTGGCCAGGGAAGCAGGAACAGCAGACTTGCATGGGTAAGGTCGCTTACCTTTTTGGGCAGGTTCATCAAAGAGCCGGTTATAAAATCAAAAACAGGGGGAATTAAACCAAGCGCCAGGGTAAGGGTTACGAGCGCAATTAAACCGTAATTAAAGTTTCGTAATTTAAGATAACTTTGCCGGTTTGCAACAAGGCGTGTTGAAGCGGCCATCATCATTATCACAGGCGCTTCGGATAGAAGGCCGAAGGAGTAGGCAACACCATAAGCGGCCAGGTTAATTTTGGCTTCGGGAAGGCGCGCGATTATTGCAGCTAAAAAGGGCCCTTCAAAAGCCATCATCAGCCAGGTTGCGGCCAAAGGGTACCAAAACTTAAAAATCTTTTTCTGGGAAAGGTTAGTTGAATTCATAAAAGCGTGTTGAGGAAGAAAATTCTATCTAAAAAGTGATCGGTGATTAAATTATACAAAAAAAAACCTGTCAAAAAAATGACAGGTTTTGTACTTGAATCATTTTATTATTGGCCGATTAAAACCGGTATTTTATTCCATTTAATAACATGCTCTGTAAGGCTGCCAACCATAAAATTAAAAAGGCCTCGTTTAGAGTGGGCGCCAACAACAATTACATGTGCCCAATCCAACAGTGAATCTTTACACGTATCGATTATATCATCGGTAGTCCAGTCTGTTGTAATATCTGTAAACCCATGTAGTTCAAGGTATTCTTTTGCATGGTTAAGTAAGGACGCGGCAATCTCTTCATCCTCCTCCGAGATGATAAGGCGAACCTTGGACATTTCCGGGATCATCGATTGTGCAAACCTTTGTAAGGCCCTTGCCGCCGGCAAACTTCCATTGAACGGTATTAAAACTTTTATCTTTTCGGATGCGAGGTCGGGCATTTCCATGTGTTCCGGGACACCGTATATAGGCGTGATGGATTCGTCCAAAAGATCGTTTAGCGAATCACCCGGTTTATCCGCAGTTTCAAAATTAAAATGTGTGCGCAGGCCCGTGATAACCATGTCGTAGAACATGGATTCGTGTAAGATACGTTCGCTTGGGCTGCCCTGGTTTTGGCTTTCCTTGTGCTTTACTCCTGCTTCTTCGCATCTTGAGCGGAATTTATGCAAAAGCTGATCAATCCGTTCCTGGGCACGCTTTGTATGCTTCTGTTCCAGTTTATCCGCATAGTACGATGCGCCCATTGGCACTGGCCCGACTTGCTTTTCGATGCCGGGAATATCTAAAATGACCAGGCCTGTAAGTTGCGCCCCGTGATATTTGGCCATTTTACAGGCAACATCTATTGCCGTGTCGGTATATTTTGATGGGTCTAAGGGTACAAGTATACTTTTTATCATTGTGTTTACCTCGTAATTATTTTTAGAAATAGTCAACCAAAAAAGATAAGTCCTATATTCGTTAAAATATATATATAGGTAAGATAAATGAATAAATAAAAAGATCAAAGATTAAATTGGTTTGTTTCTTAATGAGGGCTTCTATTTAACTATATTTTGTGCTTTTCCTCTTAAAAAGGATTTAACATTTTCGACAACAATATCCAGTAGCCTCTGGCGCGCCTCTTTGGTGGCCCAGGCGATGTGCGGCGTAATATAGCAGTTAGGGGCCTTTAATAACGGATTATTGATATTGGGTGGTTCTGAAGAAAGCACATCCAGGCCTGCGCCTGCAATTTGCTTTTTTTTCAAAGCATTGGCCAGAGCTTTTTCATCAATCAAACCGCCGCGGCCGGTATTAATCAAAAAGGCGCTTTTTTTCATTAAGGCCAGGCTTTTTTCATTTATTAATTGATTTGTTTTATCGGTTAACGGACAATGCAGGCTTACAATATCACTTTGGGTTAACAGTGTATTAAAATCCTCTTGTTTTATGCCTGGATGTAAATCAGGCATTTTACGTCGTGTATTTATCAGTACTTCCATTCCAAATGCAAGCGCGATATGCGCCACCTTTTTGCCAATTTGCCCATAACCAATTATCCCGATCTTTTTACCGGACAATTCGATTAACGGAAAATCCCAATAACACCAATCCGTTGAGTTTACCCACTTTCCCTCTTTTACCGATTGATTATGATGGCCAACCTGCTGGGTTAAATTAAGGATATGCGCAAATACCATCTGTGCCACAGAGTTTGCCCCGTACGCGGGCACATTTGTCACGACAATATTTAACGCCTTTGCCGCCTGCAAATCAACAACATTTACGCCCGTTGCCGTTACGACAATCAATTCTAAATGCGGAAGCGATTCTAATATTTCCTTACAAGCGGTACTTTATTAGTAAGTAGGATATCTGCATGTTTAGAACGCTCGAGGATTTGAGATTCATAAGTTCGGCTATAAAAATTACACTCACCAAGTTCTTTTAAAGGTTCCCAACTTAAGTCGCCCGGGTTTAAAGTATGTCCGTCAAGAACAACAAATTTTAATTTTTCCATAGCTAAATATATATCGACCCGCTATTGATTCGCAAATAATGAATTGAGTTTAATTCTCAAGACGAAGCGACTGAACTGCCCGTCAAGACAAGGGGATACTAAAACGTACAAGTTAATTCTGTTCGAGTATAAGATGGATTGAGGGTTATTCAAACGGATTTATCTAAACAGGTAGTTTTTTAATGGAGAGAGCAATCTTAGTTTTAAGTCAGATTAATAATTGACTAACTCTGCTAGTTATAGCGAAGAAAAAAGGTATCAAACATTTATGAGCTTTGCACTATTCTCCCTATCAATAAGTCGTGGGATTAGTCGCTGCGACCGGTATATTTGTGCATTTCGTCTTAATTACAAAATTTATAACAAAGTGGGGTAAAGCAAAGTACTACCCATACGAAATCACTTGTAGCTTTTGGTTTATTAAGAGGAGCCTATAAATACCCTTTGTTAGTAACTTAAATTTACACGGTCATATCACAGAATCAACAGCATTAGCTATTTCAGTGCTTTCCTGTTGCCTATTGAATTCAGTTATGCAGATAACGCTACAAAATTAGTATTTACTCTCCCGAAAAATTGACCACGAAATTATGCTTGGTTTTGTTCGATAAAAAGGGAAAATCTTTCTTGGGTTTTTTGAGATGAATTAAATTAATTATATCTTCGAATGAAGTACTTATAATTACGACCCAAAACAAACTCACCATATTTACATGACTGAAGGAAAGAACTAATTGAATGACCGATCGAGGAATAACATTTTGTTAAAAGTCGTTCATTGAAAGGATAGCTAAAAATTATATATAAAATTAATCAAAACCTATCTATTCATAGTTATTAGACATAGATATTTATATTTACAATAATACTTTATTATAAAACTTACTTAAGGGTAAAAAATATGAATTTTCATCAATCTATTAGCAGTTGTTCATCCAATATGCTAAGGAAGTTTTACTTAATGGTTTTCTTTCAATTTTTTTATTTTTACCCAAGTTCATCATATTCCCAAACGGTTGATATCACAATGATTAACGAATCGAACTATACGGTTCAGGTCGTTTGGGTAAACCAAGGGGTTTCTACTGGATATGGTTCACTTTTACCAAATAGTGTTAAAAATCAACCGTCGTACCCTGGACATGTCTGGCAATTTATATATAATGGTAAAACAGTTGGACAGTATACAGCTACATCTCAACCAAGACAGGAATTTCGACTAAAATTTGGCAAACAATTATGGGTGACGGTAAGAAACTACAATTCATTCCCTATTCAAGTGTATGATAAATTTATGAATAATGAATCGTCGTGGGGTGAAATCCCGTCAAATCAAACACGCCAGTTTCCGGCAGTTGTAGGTCATATATTGGTCCTAAAGCAGGGAAATGTAATTTTAAAAAAATATGCAAGTACAAACCAGCCAAACCAAGAGCTACAAATTGGAACTCTAAATGAATTAATTACTAGTGGACGTTATATTGATAGAGACATTTCTATACTTCCCATCCGAAATGATCGACTAGTTAATAAGTCACTTCCTGCCAATTTGATAACTTTACCAAATTCAAATTTCATGTTTCCTGATATTTATAGAGTAGAGTTTAATCCTAATAGATTATTTGGGAATAATGTTGGCAGAGATTATTTTTTATTTGCGACTCTTAACACTTTTTCCTGGGAATATCCTGGTGCAACTGTAAATATTTTAAATAAAACAAGTTTTAGAAAAGGTACAAAAATTTATAATATTATTCCTAATTATCAACCAATTGGATCAGGAAATAGCGATACTTTTGGATCTGTATTCTTGAGTAGATTACCATATCACCAAAACTTGTATAAGGGATGGGACATAACCCTTGTCGACCCAAGAGATTTGTCTTCACAAGGAATGAGAGAGCCGATCTTCAAATATCCAAGGCCCCAAAGTCACGATTACCATATCTCTGAGACTGGTGGTGGAGTATTTGTACCTGACGGGTTATTGATAATTAGCGATGCCAGAGGTCAATCTTCAAGTAGTTCAATTGTAAATGCCACATCATATAGCAGATCCCTACAATGGGGAGTATCATTAGGAGTATCTGTAAATGTACCACTAGTTGCATCTGGGGGTGTCAATGCCAATTATTCACAAGGGAATCAATCAATGAATCAGAATAAATTGGTATCAGGACACTCCAGCACGTACAATGTTTTTTACTCACTTCTTATCGACTTTGGAAAGATTCGTCTGAATAATCAGTTTAAGGCCAGGGTACTTGAACTTTTAGCTGAACTTAAATCTGGCAGAAGACCCGATTTTGAAGGTTTTACTAGAGCTTATGGTACACATTATGCAGCAGCAATGAGTATGGGGGGGTATCAATATTGTGAAAATTTTTATTCTGAAAAAGCTTTCAGCGAATTAAAACAGCATAATATAAGCATTGAGGAACATGTATCAGGAAGCCTTGACGATTTTGGTGCTGGAGTTTCTAGTTCTCAAAAATTTAATTGGAGTAATGGAGTAAAAACAGAGATGGAACAGACAAACAGCGGCTGTCATTCAATTGGTGGCTCAATGTCTTCATCCAATTGGTCAATGAACCAAGCAGGTGAGGTTCCGATAGCAGCAGATTTTAGACCAATATATACATTATTTAATCTTGTTTTTTTCGATGATGTTGATATTCCCAATAAACTGTGGATGGAATATTATAATTGGTTTAATAATTATATGAGGAATGGACAATTCTATCAAATAAGTACGCAGCCACCAAGTTGGTATAGATAAAATAGACGAACAAATACAAAATAAGGAGAGAAAGATATGGCAAAATATGACTCAGAGAATGATGGTATTGAACAACCCGAATCATCAGAAAATCAATCTCAAAATTCTGACTATTCCTCAGAACCTAACAACTCTTCTGATATAAATTCTGAGCCCGTTTATGGCCAGGTTCCATCAGAAAACCCTGAAAATGATTACTCATCTATGCCTGAAGAGCCTAATTATTACAATCATAACCCTGATGGGAAGAATGAATCCAGTAATGATTATTCATCTATACCAGAACAGTCTGATGATCATCAAGATACTGATAATGAAGAACAAGACATGGATATAGATAATTCAGATTCTGAGCCCGTTTATGGCCAGGCTCCACCAGAAAACCCTGAAAATGATTACTCATCTATGCCTGAAGAGCCTAACTATTACAATCATAACCCTGATGGGAAGAATGAATCAAGTGATGATTATTCACCTATGCCAGAACAGCCTGATGATAATCAAGATACAGATAATGAAGAGCAAGATATGGATATAGATAATACGGGTTCTTAAATTTAGTTTGTTTCTATCATGCTTATATTTTAAGAGTATACTTTGATTTCATTATTATTCCAGACTGAAAAGCATTATAACTGCTGCTAAAATAATCCATATAATATTAGAAAATAAAGATGTATGTGTTGTAATAAGTAGTACCCTTATTTAGGGAATGCTTTTATTCTGGGTATAATCGGAAAGTGTAAAGTTATTGGCCGTTTAACTGTGTAAAATTGAACAACTAACAAAAGGTATTTACACAAAATTATTTATGGGCTCAAATAAAAAACCACGTCATGTCTGACTAACTTCCCCTTATCATAAATAAATTTAGCCGAAAAAAGCCGGTTCTCGTCCATCCATTTAAAAAAGAATTTATCGCCTTCCCACAAGTTTAATGCCATAAGTTTCCCATTTTCTATCCATTCCAAATGGCCTTCCTCGGGGTCGTCTATAAGAGATCCCTTAAATTTGCTTGCCGTAAACACAAAAACATACCAATCGTCCAGTCCATCAAAGGCCGGAAAGGTGAGAAAACCTTTAAGCTGTGGTTTATTGATTTCCAATCCAGATTCTTCTTTTACTTCTCTGATCACACATTCTTCGGGAGTCTCGCCTGCTTCAAACTTACCGCCTAACCCGTTCCACTTATTCTTGTGCATATCTTTTTCTTTTTTGATACGGTGCAACATTAAAGTATGGCTTTCTGTTTTAATATAACAAAGTGTGGCCAATTTCATATATGCATAATCCTTTTTTGTTTTTTGTTGATCATTATAACATTTTAGAAATTTTTTGATTTAAGCCAAAATAAAAATATCTTGTTTAAATTTTTGTACTTATTTTAACAGATTGTGATGAAATGCCTGCACGAGTTGTTTAAAATATATTTTTATTAAAACCCTTTCATAAGTTGGAGAAAAAATGGAATCCCCCCTAAGTGTAAATCTTGAAAAGGTCTCTCATATTTTTAACAACGCTGTTTATCTACTTTTGATAGTCTTCTTTCTGCTTGGTAATTTCGTTTCATTTTATTTTCACTTTTTAACCGTCACCGCATTTATGTTAGTTTTGATAAATGTTTACTATCTCTATATTCAAAAACAACATGCCTTACTTTCAAATTTTGGATTATTGGCACAGATTCGATACATGGTGGAAAGTATCGGGCCGGAGTTTAGGCAATATCTGTTTATGAGCGATACAGAAGAGAAGCCCTTTAACAGGATTGAACGCAGCGAAATTTATCGCAAGGCAAAAAATGTGGATTCATCAGCGGCCTTTGGCTCTCAGCTTAGCTTTGGGCCAAATGAGATCAAACTGCGACATTCCATGTACCCAGTCCATAAAGAAGATTTAAAACCTTTTAGCGTGCGGTTTGGCGAAGAGCGGAATATTTCCAATCTGCATATTATAAAGAAGCCAATAATGATTTCTGCGATGAGCTATGGTGCATTGGGGAGTAAGACTGTAAGGGCCTTGGCCCGTGGCGCGCGTAAAGCAGGCATAACCATGAATACCGGAGAAGGGGGCTATCCCAAATACCATCTGATGGAAAACTGTGATTTGGTTTTTCAGATGGGTACGGCAAAATTTGGGGTACGAAAGGAAAATGCAGTTTTAGATGAAGAGAAGCTGAGCGAACTGGCTGCAAAAGATCAAATCAAAATGATTGAAATAAAAATGTCTCAGGGGGCGAAACCTGGTAAGGGTGGTTTATTGCCAAAAGAGAAAATAACAAAAGAGATTTCTGAGTTACGTGGCGTTCCAATGGGCCAGGATGTGGTTTCCCCGCCCTTTCATACCGAGTGCACATCTGCCGCAGAAACCGTAAAATTTATTCGACGCGTGCAAGAAATAGCGGGATTGCCGGTGGGAATCAAAATGTGCCTTGGCCGCCCGGATGAGTTTTCTGAACTTGTCCATCAAATGAAAACCCAGGATAATTATCCGGATTATATTGTGATAGACGGGGCGGAAGGTGGTACAGGCGCCGCGCCAAAGCCCTTTATGGATGATGTAGGTGTTCCGCTATATGCAGCTTTGCCCATTGTTCAAAAAATATTAACTGAAGAGGGTGTCAGGGATAAATTAAAGCTCTTGTCGTCCGGAAAATTAATTAATGCAGGACGCCAATTTGTGGCCATGTCCCTCGGTGCAGATTCCATCTACACAGCACGTGGTTTTATGCTAGCCATAGGTTGTATTCAGGCGTTGCAATGCAATACAAATACATGCCCGGTCGGGATTACGACACAGGATAAAAAACTACAGCACGGATTGGATATAGAAGAAAAATCGGACCGGGTTGTGAACTATATAAATAACCTTTGGCATGACCATGAGGAAATGCTTGCATCTTTGGGCAAAAAATCGCATAGCCAACTTGATAGGAACAATTTATATATACCTGCACAATTCTAAATAAATTTTGAGGATAATATGAAAAAGAGCGAAAAATATACCGTATGGTTTTTTCAATTGATAGCTGCCATCATTTTTGTTGCGGTTGGTATTATGAAATTTAAAGGCGGGCCTGACGATGTGATGATATTTGAGACACTTGGCATGGAGCCAACCGGCAGGTACCTGATAGGTACAATTGAAATAATAGCAGGGCTATTACTACTAACAGATGCTATGGCTGCAAAGGGGGCTTTTTTAGGGATTGGTGTTATGTTTGGCGCCATAATTGCGCACAGTACAATACTAGGGCACACTATAAACAATGATGGAGGGATGCATATAATTATGCTTTCCGTTGTTCTGATATCTTGTATAATTGTTGCTTATATCCGTCGGGATCAACTTCCATTTATTGGGCATGTTATGCGCTGATAGTTTTGTTTAAATTTATTTTTAAATAGAGATTCTACCAATTGCCTGGTTTATGTTAATCAACAATGGGAAAAATAAAAAAACCCTTGCAGATTTTGTTCTACAAGGGTTTGCGTACCAGAGGTGGGACTCGAACCCACACGGGATTGCTCCCACTGGATTTTGAATCCAGCGCGTCTACCAATTCCACCACTCTGGCAATAAAGAATTGTGAATTTAGGACTCTCTTTTTTAAAAGTCAATTTGAAATAAGGTTCTAAAATAATTTAGTTATTAAATGACCACAATTAATTGGTTCCAAATAGTTGTTACCAATTAGTTTTACCATCAGTGCAATTCCTTTTTTATTACCCGCCTATAGATTCTTTTGGTTTTCTTTTTAAATTTATAATCTGTATTTTTGTCGCTCTTCTGACAGTCTTTTTAAATATTAACAGGAATTTCGATGGACGTAAAAATGTGTTTTGATTTATTAAAAAAACATGGGCAAGAACATGTTTTAAAATTTTGGGATGAATTGTCTGAACAGCAACAGGAAGTACTGATCAAGCAAATTGAATCGATCGATTTTTCTTTGCTGGATAAACTAATTGGCTTAACCAAGAATGACAGCCATACCGATGATCCTGTTTCGTTGGACTTAGCGGAGACACTTTCTCTAAGCGAGAGAAAATCGAGAGATGCGGAAATGATCGAGCTGGGTGAGGGTTTATTAAAAAAGGGGAAAGTGGGTGCCTTTCTCGTTGCAGGAGGGCAAGGCTCCCGTCTCGGTTTTGATGGGCCAAAAGGTGTTTATCCCATCACGCCGGTTAAAAAGAAATCACTTTTTCAGTTACATGCCGAAAAAATTTTAGCCATGTCCATAAAATATAAAAAGGTAATTCCCTGGTATATTATGACCAGTATCGAGAATCATGATGACACTGTGGCTTTTTTTGAGAAGAATAACTTTTTTGGGTTGAATAAAAATGACGTGATGTTTTTTTCGCAGGATATGCTACCGGCCGTAGATAAAAACGGTAAATTAATACTGGCCGAAAAAGATAAAATATTTATGAGCCCAAATGGCCATGGAGGTTCATTAAAGGCCTTATGGGATAGTGGCGCCCATGCCGATTTGGTGAAAAGGAAAATTGAATATCTTTTTTATTTTCAGGTCGATAATGTTCTGGTAAATATTTGTGACCCTGCATTTTTGGGCTATCATCGGCATTACAAAGCACAGATGTCCAGTAAAGTTGTCCGAAAGGCCTTTCCGGGTGAAAAAATGGGGATAATCTGTAAAATAAATGGTAAAACCGGTGTGGTGGAATATAGCGATTTAAGCGAAGAAGATATGTATGCAAAGGATGAAAACGGTGAGTTGAAATATTGGGCTGGTTCTATAGCGATCCATTTTATTGACACAAAATTTATTGAGACCGAAAACAAACGTGGTTTTCAGTTGCCTTACCATCTTGCGGAAAAAAGCATCCCTTTTGTTGATCCCGCTGGCCGAAAAGTAAACCCAAAAGAAAAAAACGGTTATAAGTTTGAGACCTTTGTTTTTGATGCATTAGCCCATTGTAAAATCTCCGTTTCTCTTGAAGTAAGCCGTGAAAACGAGTTTAGCGCCCTCAAAAATAAGGAAGGCGTAGATAGTGAAGAAACAGCCATCCGCGATTTAAACAATCTTTATCTACGATGGTTGCACAAGGCTGGCATGGTGCTTTCTGATACAAGTGCTGGTAATGATATAAATATTGAAATAAGTCCACTTTTCGCCTTAACAGAAGAAGATTTGCTAAAGAGAAAAGACGCATTACCGACATTCTCAAAAAAAATGTACATAGAATAGGATTTTTGGCTATGGATGATAATCTAAAAGAAAAATTAGAAAAAATTCATCAGAAGAATAGACTGGTTTGGGGCGCAGTGTTAAGCGGGGTTATTATTTTAATATTGGCTTCAATGCTTTTTTTCTTTTTTAATATAATCAATCCTCTACCAATTGTTGATCCACAAAAGGCAGATAATATCACGATGTTTATAATTCTTGTCTTTATTATCGCCATTTTTTATATAAAACAATCCATTTTAACGCCTGTTAAACTATATGAAAAATCTAAAAACCCAAAGCTGAAACTAAGTGACCAACTGTCTTCTTTGCTTAGAACAGGTGATGGTAAATCAGAAACTTTCCTGAAATGTATCCAGCTTTATAATCGTAATATTTTGATTATTTGGTTTTTAGCTGATCTAGTAATTGTGACAGCATTTGTTAGTTTTATCCTCGCACCAATCCTAAATAAAATCGTAATGTATGGGCTTGTAAGCTTATTCTCGCTGCTTATTAATTTTCCCTCTTTCACTGTTTATAATAAAATTTATGGCTATATCTATGAATAAACTAAATTGTTTTTATCTTAAAAATATGGAAGCACGAATAATTTTATTTTTGTTCTTTTTGATTGGCCTAAGCCTGGATACAGTTTCTGCACAAGTAGGCTTAGGCGCACAAGCTATTATAAATCATCCCGGGTTGTTGAAGTCTGATAAAAACAATATAAATTTTGAGCCAGGTGTAGGTTATGGCTTCTTTGTCAGGCATGATGTGTATGATTACAGTGCAGTAAACTTGGATGTTCGCTATGGGGCGGTACTTTTAAAACATCGTGCCGGCCTGCCCAATGGGGAAAATGCTAAATATAATTTTAGTGATTTTTCCATCGAACTTTTGCTAACCTATAACCACACTAAAAAAACATTTATTTATGGCGGTATCGGTGTCGGCTTACTCTCACTTATCTCAGAAGACAGGATTAGGGCGACTTATACGGATCAATCTTTTTATCCTGTTTTCTTTGCTGGATGGGGCTATAATTGGGCTACCGGGTTTGACCTTTTCCTGGAATTAAAAGGAGGTTTTGGCAGCACTGAGGCCGGACCCGAAACGATCCCCGTATCCGGCGCTAGCTTCAATTTTGGTTTCACAATGTACCTGACGGAATAATGGACACACAAAACTTATTTGGTAAACAAAAAAATTCAGAGGAAAAAAAGCTTGTACGCTCAATCGCTTGCGGTGATGAGCTTGATGATCAGCCGCTGATTCTTGGTTTAAAGCAGGGGCAAAACCGTCTAATCCTTGGTAATTCTTTAGATTGCTTCAACTTAATATCTCAGGGGGCGGTGGATATGGGATTTATCTCTTCCATCGATTTTAGCAAACTAAAAGGTGGGTGGAAAGTTTTTGCTAATATTTGCAAAGTATCGGATAGCGAATCGCGGGTAAAACTTTTTTTCAATAAAGATTTAAGTGAAATATCGACCGTTGCTGTTTCAGAATATTCATCTACATCCACGGTTGTTCTGCAAATTATATTAAAAGAACTTTATGAGGTTGAGTGTGAAATAGTAAAAAACAATCTCGGTGTAAAATCTGCACTTAAAGAGTTCGATGCTGTTTTATTGACAGGCAACAGTGCGTTAAGGGAAGCGGCCGTTAATAATACCTTTATAGATATTGGCGAAGGATGGCGCGAGTTAACCGGTTTACCGCTTGTGTATGGTTTTTGGATTGGAAACGAACTTATTGTCAATCAAAATGACCATAATCAATTGAAAGCATCGTTATTGTGGGGACAAAAATCTATTGATAAAATTATTGAAAATACGCATGGTAAATTATTTGAAAATTACATTTCTGATAATGACAGTAAAGGAAAGAGTGGAAACACAACAGGGTATCTGAGCAAATACCTCTCGCAAACAATCCGCTATAATTTTGGGGATGAGGAAAAAGATGCTTTGGCAGAACTGTATAAATATGCTTTTTTTTATGGATTTGTAGATTATATTCCGGATTTCAACTTTTTGGGCTAATCGAGAAATTACTGATTATACTCCAAATGTTTTTTCATAGAATCAATTTTACTTTTAAAAATCGGCTCCTCATTAATTTGCTGGTTTATGGCATCTATGCCGTGAATTACAGTAGAATGGTCGCGCCCACCAAAGTGTAACCCAATTGATACAAGCGAATGGTTTGTGAGTTGTTTGGAAAGGTACATGGCTACCTGACGTGCCTTTACAATATTTCTCTTACGGCTTTTTGCGCGGATATGGTCTTTTTGTATATCAAAAATAGATGCACAGTATTCTACTATCCTGTCAATATTCAACACTTGTTTGTCTGGCTTGGCAATTTCCGCTACAATGTTCCGTGCCAGATCTATGGTTGGTTCGGCTGCGGTAAATGTAACCTGTGCCATAATCTTTGTAAGTGCGCCTTCTAATTCCCGGACGTTATCTACAAGGTTCACGGCTAAATATTCTAAAACATCTGCCGGTATATCCAGCTCGCTCTCATCGCATTTTTTGCGTAAAATGGCCAGGCGTGTTTCAAAATCCGGTGATTGAATATCGACGATCAAGCCCCATTTAAAGCGCGAAATAAGTCTGTCTTCAAGGCCTACAATTTCATTTATTGGCCGGTCGGAGGTTAATACAATCTGTTTGCCATTTTGGTGCAAATCGTTAAAAGTATGAAAAAACTCTTATTGTGTTTTGCCCTTTTTTGAGAAGAATTGAATATCGTCCAATAAAAGGATATCGCACGATCTGTAAAAAGCAGAAAACTCACTCACTTTATTGCGCTGTATCGAATTTATAAAGTGCGATGTAAATGTTTCACTCGAGGCATAAAATACTTTGATGGACGGATCCTTAATCCTGGACCGATTGCCAATGGCCTGAATGAGATGTGTTTTTCCAAGTCCGGTATGTCCGTAAATTATAAGCGGGTTATAATTTGTTTTTCCAGGCGCTTCGCCAACAGCTTTTGCGGCAGCCGTGGCAAAATTGTTGTTATCGCCAACTATAAAATTTTCAAAATGATAGCGCTCGTTGATGCGCGTGCTAAATGGTATTTCAATCTCGTTACGTTCCACCGGTTTTTCTGTTTCGTGTTGCCAATCTGCCGCACTATAGGGCGACTTATTTATTTTATTATTTTCATCTTTTACGATATATTTAATTTTTTTTGAATCGCCCAATACTTGGGTGATGGCATTTTGTACAAGGCTCGAATAATGGTTGTCGATCCATTCACAAAAGAAACGGTTGGGCACAGAAACTTCAATTGTTTCCGGTGAAATACTTAGTGCTTTAACCGGAGCAAACCATGTACTAAAACTGCGCTTATTTATATTTTCTTTGATTACGTCCAGGATGTTTTGCCAGGTATCTTCTAAAGAATGTGTTAATTGGAGGGATGCACTATCCGCCATTAAAAATTACCTCTTTCGATTATTATCCACAAATAGGGACAGTTGTGCTATAAAATTATAAATCTACGAACCACAACATTTGAGAAATGAGTTTGAAAATTTATGTAAGTTGTTGAAAAATAAAGCTTTGGTGTGTGCCGGGCTATCGATCGTTGATAAGTCGGTCTAAACCAAAGAAAAAGCCTATATGTGGACTTACCCCCGTTTATCCACAAGTTATCCACATGGGGTAACTGTTATTGATTTATTGTAAGAGTTAGGGTGAATATATGTCAAGCACTTCTTTGGGCAGAGTCGATAAATCTGAATAAATTTATTCCAGGGGTTCGCATAAGTGCTTTAAATACATGGCTTATCTACTTCAAAAAAAAATATAATTTTTTAAAATATTTTTAAATGTTTCACGGAAGGAAATTTGTAGTGCTTAAAACAAGGGAATTGCAATCTTTGTGTTTCACAATATCAGGGATATTTTTTTATAATTAGATGTTAAATTTTTCAAATAAACTGGCAGATGTGCCATCTTCCATAGATAAAAAATTAGAAGTACTATATTTGAAAATGAAACATATAAAATTTAACTTAATAAAATCAAAATAATAAGCGAAAAGGAACTTCCATGAAAAGTATTATTTCAGAAAATGCACCGGCACCCATTGGCCCTTATTCCCAAGCCATGGAAGTAAATGGTTTTATTTATACATCAGGACAAATTGCCCTTGATCCGAAAAGTGGTGAAATAGTTTCTGAAGCAGTTGATGCGCAAGTCCATCAGGTTATAAAAAATCTACAAGCTGTGTTAAGTGCTGGCGGTTCAGGATTAGATAAAGTTGTAAAAACAACAATTTTTCTTGCAAATATGGCAGATTTTAGAAAAGTAAATGAAGTCTATGCCTCATATTTTAATGAGTCAAAGCCTGCACGTTCTACTGTTGAAGTAAGTTGCCTGCCAAAGAATGTTCTGGTTGAGATTGATTGTATCGCGGTAAAATAAATGGCCCAACTTAAATTTATATTTATTCTATTTACTTTGTCTGTCTCCTCAATTTGGGCGCAAGATGAGGACAAAAATCTTACCGTTGCAGACTCATCAACTTTTGCCACAGCCAACGAGGTCATAATCCGCTCAATTATAGTGCCCTGCCTTGGACAAATCGCCCAGGAAAATTTATGGAAGGCTACGCTGTTTTATGGCGGGGCTGCAACATTTTATTATAAATCCTTTTCAAGTTATTTAAGCTATAAAAAGTATAACCTTCCTGCAGACCTCAATGCGGCTAAAACAAATTTATCTGTTGCTGGCTTTATCCACATCTTAAATATCCTGGATGCATACAGCTCGTCGGTGGGTAAAAAACCTCAGGGATGGAATGGGGCACTGTTCAGCGACAAGCCTGTAAAATCTCCTTGGGGCGCTACATTACGATCCGCAATATTTCCGGGTTGGGGCCAGTTCTATAATGAATCGTATGTTAAATCCGCCGTATATTTTGGATTGGTCTCCTATGTTAGTTATAAAATTTACCAAAATAAAACAGATTTTGCCGAGACAGGTGAGAAAACATTCGAAGACCAACGTTCCCGGTATAGCTGGTATCTTGGGTTGACATATCTTTTAATGTTAGCAGATGCACACGTGGATGCCCATTTATTTGAATTTGATAAGGCTGTAAAGCTTGCGGTATCACCTGGTGTTCAGAAAAAAACCATAATGGTAAGTTTAACTCTGTCGTTTTAATGTATAAAGGTTTTATGAAAATATTAACGCTTGTTTTTGTGTCTCTTTTATTAAATCCGCTTTCAGCAGGTATTAAAAAAAAATTCTCTGCAGATTTGCTTATCCCTAAAAATAATTATTTCATGACTGGTTTAAAAGATGACTGGATTGCAACGGATAAAGGCCAACATTTTCTTGGTAGTTTTATGGCCACTGGCATTGCGACACTCAGCTTAAAACGCTTTGCTGGCTACTCATCTTCAAAAAGCATCAATATTGGCGTTTCATTTTCGTTAAGCCTTGGCTTACTGAAGGAGACGTATGATGGACGAAATAACTGGCAACGATTTTCTTACAAGGATTTGACTGCCGATTTACTGGGTACATTTCTGGGATATCTGGTGTTTCGTTGATCCTTCATTTTTTAAATTTATTGTTAGCCAATTTACGGTCAAATGTTTATATTCCCGCTTTGACTAAATTTTGTGCTTAACCCAAAGATAACTTTATGAACGACGTACTTGATAAACCCAGTGAATTCTGTGGTGTAGTTGGTATATATGGTGATGAAAATGCCGCTGTTAATAGCTATTTGTGTTTACATGCTTTACAGCACAGAGGCCAGGAAAGTGCGGGTATAGCTGCCAGTGACGGTAAGAATGTTCGAAAAAAATTAGGAATGGGCCTCGTCTCGGATATTTTCAACGAAGAAAATATTTCGGAGTTAAAAGGGCATATCGCCATTGGTCACAACCGTTATTCCACAACGGGAGAATCAGCAGCGTTAAATGTGCAACCCCTTGTAATAAAACATCGTGAAGGATTATTAGGCATTGGCCATAATGGCAATATCAGTAATTCAAAATCGTTAAGAAATGCCTTGGAAGAACGCGGTTCTATTTTCCAGACTACAACGGACAGCGAAGTAATTCTTCATTTAATAGCCAAATCATTGGAAAAAAATATTAGCGGTAAAATAAAAGATGCCGTCCGCCAGATTGAGGGTGCTTTCAGTCTTGTCTTTTTAACGCGGGAAAAACTAATTGCCTTGCGCGATCCGCACGGGTTTAGGCCACTGGCATTAGGTAAGCTCAATAATTCTTATGTGGTTGCTTCGGAAACCAGTGCGTTTGACCTGATAGGGGCCGAGTATGTACGCGATGTTAAATGTGGCGAAATGATTGTGTTTGATGAAAGTGGGATGAAGTCATATTTTCCTTTTGAACAATGCGAGGCGGCCCATTGTGTTTTTGAATTTGTCTATTTTTCCAGGCCGGATAGCCAGATATTTGGTGAATATGTGGATAAAACCCGAAGAAAACTGGGAAAGAATCTTGCGATTGAGAATGACCTTGATGCAGATATTGTTATTTCGGTTCCGGACAGCAGTAATACAACGGCCCTGGGATATTCTCAACGTAGCAATGTGAAATTTGAGCTTGGCTTGATCCGCAACCATTATGTTGGACGCACATTGATTAAGCCGACGCAACAAAGTCGTGATGCCGGTGTCCGCTTAAAATTTAACACAGTTGGCGGTGTTCTTAAAGACAGGCGTGTAATTTTAGTGGATGATTCCATCGTACGGGGAACCACCATAAAACAACTGGTTAACACCGTACGAAATGCGGGGGCCAAAGAAGTACATGTTCGTATAAGTTCACCACCCATCAAAAAGCCATGTTTTTACGGGATGAATTTCCCAACGCCGCAGGAATTAATCGCCCATAACCGATCTGTAGATCAAATTTGTGAATATCTTGGTGCCGACTCCCTCAAATATTTATCCTTAAAAGGTATGCTGGATGCAATGCCAAAAGAGCAGGGACAGAATTATTGTACAGCCTGTTTTAGCGGTGAATATCCCATCCCGATAGATGATTTATTAAGTGAAAGTTTGTAATGTTAACTAACCGCTTCATTTCCCTTTTTGATTATTTCTTCGTGCTTCGGCCCATTCTGTTTTTGCCGGGATGGTCCACCATGTTGGCAGGGTACCTTATTGCTACAAAAGAAGATTTATACTTCAGCTCTGCACAATTTTTAGGTTTAGATTATCTTGAGATTGGTCTTCTTTTTTTGATTTTTGCTTCGGCCATGGGTGCCTCATTTCTCCTAAATCAATTAGAGGACATAGAAAGCGATCTGAAAAATAAAAAACTTTTCTTCCTTACAGAAAACCACATTTCAAAATCGGCAGCCAAAAAAGAAACCATCATATTAATCATTCTTGCCCTGGGGCTGGCTTATATTGTGAGTATATCTGTTCTAATACTCATTATATTCTTTTTGTTAATAACAGGATATGCCTATAATTATAAACCGTTTCTATTAAAAGACAAACCGTTTGGAAGTCTATTGGCAAATTCTTTAATGGGATTCTTGGCATTTGCCTTGGGCTGGGTAATGGCCAAACCGTTGGGTTTATCAATTTTTATAGATTCAATTCCATATTTATTTTTAAATACATCGTTGTACTTTTTTACTACCTTGCCCGATGTACCCGGTGACCTAAATAGTGGGAAAAGAACATTGGCCGTTTTGCATGGAACACGGTTTGTTATTAATCTTGGTTTGCTCACATACCTGCTTAGTCTGGTGTTTGCCGTTTATCTTCAAGATTGGTTTGCACTATTGTTTATAGTTTTATCCCTTCCGTTTTATATATATCTATTTACCAAAAAAGAAGTAAATGCTACCATTAAAACAACAAAGTATGCTATACTTTTTTTGCTGTTGTAATTTGTCTTAAAATACCTTTTTATTTTGTATTGATGATTATAATTTTCGCCCTTACAAAATGGTATTTTAAAATTCGTTTTAACTATAGCTATCTAAATTTAAAGGGTGAATAACTAAATGTTTGGTAAAATTAAAGCAAGCCTCACACGGACCCGTGAAGGTGTTTTCTCAAAAATAAATCGAATTGTTACAGGAAAACGTAAAATTGATGATGATTTATTGGACGAACTCGAAGAAATTTTAATAACAGGTGATGTTGGTGTTGAAACGTCTCTTCACATTCTTGATAACATTCGCAAACGTGTAAAAAAGGAAAAATATCAGTCATCGGAAGAGCTGGATGGACTTATAATTGATGAAGTAAAACAACTGCTTGATTTTAAACCGCTTCACATATCGGAAAGCAAGCCACAAGTAATATTTGTTGTTGGCGTAAATGGTACGGGCAAAACAACATCCATTGCAAAACTAACCCGGTTTTATAAAAGCCAGGGCAAAACAGTTTTGCTGGCCGCCGCCGATACCTTCCGTGCAGCAGCAATCGAGCAATTACAAACCTGGGGCGAAAGGCTGAGTACGGACGTTATTCGGCATAACGCCAATGCAGACCCATCGGCAGTAATTTATGATGCGTGTGAGGCTGCCATGGCCAGAAAATTTGATGTACTTATAATTGATACGGCAGGCCGTTTACATACAAAAGTAAACCTGATGAACGAGCTTGAAAAAATGTATAATGTTATTAAAAGGCTAATTCCTTCCGGCCCCCACGAAACAATCCTGGTATTGGATGCGGGCAATGGACAAAATGCGGTTAACCAGGCCAGGGAATTTATTAAAACTGCTAAGGTGGATTCGATTTTTTTGACAAAATTGGACGGTACGGCAAAAGGAGGCGTTGTGCTTGGCATAAAAAGAGAACTTGGGATTCCTGTACGATATATTGGCTTTGGAGAAAAGGCCGAAGATATGGAAGTATTTAATCCCGAGGAATTTGTGGAAGGATTGTTTGGTAAATAATGGCAGAATCTTCAATAATAAAGAAAGTACATATTACAACACTGGGTTGCTCAAAAAATGTAGTGGATTCGGAAATATTAATGGGACAGTTAAAGGCCAACGATTTTGAGGTGATTGACTCACCGGAGGCCTCGGATGTGATCATAGTTAATACCTGTGGTTTTATCCAAAGCGCCAAAGAAGAATCGATCCAGGCCATCCTCGAGGCACTTGAGCTAAAAGAAAACGATCCTGCAAAAAAAGTATTTGTTG
>JAJRVW010000027.1 GCA_024277115.1 Calditrichota bacterium | reverse complement strand
TCTTTTTTACCAATTTCAAAACCTTCCATACCTTTTTCCAAGATGAAGCTGGAAATTCCACGGGTGCCTTTTCCTTTTTCCGTTACTGCCGTAATAACAAAAGTATCCGCAAAAGCAGCATTTGTAATAAATACTTTTGAGCCATTTATCAAATAGTGGTTATCTTTTTCTTCGGCAGTTGTTTGTGTGCCACCTGCATCACTACCGGCACCCGGTTCCGTCAGTCCAAAAGCACCCAATTTCTTCCCACTGGCCAAATCAGGAAGATATTTTATTTTTTGTTCTTCTGTTCCAAAAAGCTCGATCGGTGTTGAGCATAAAGAGATATGTGCAGAAAAAGAAAGCGCTGTTGACGCACATACTTTTGCAAATTCTTCCAGGGTAATCGCATAAGATATTAAATCAAAACCCGCGCCACCATATTGCTCGGCAATAGGCATACCAAGCAATTGTAGTTCGGCCATTTTCTCAAAAGTCTCTTCGGCAAAGCGTTCATTTTCATCAATTTCAATTGCAATAGGAGCCATTTCCTTACGCGCAAAATCACGAACCATTTTGCGTACCAAATCATGTTCTTCCGTAAACTTAATCATTTTTTCTCCGAATAGACGTATAATATTTTTGTTAGCATCAGCATTATCGAGCAGAATTAAATTACCATAAATATAATATCTGCAATTAATTTTATGTGGTTAATTGACTCTTCGAGCAATTTTTAAGTTATTAAAAAGATTTGATCAATTCAATTAATGAAGCTGTGATTAACAGGTTTAATTTAAAGCAAATCACTTAATTATTCTTCACTTCTCCATAGACTTACCGAATAAAAATATGTACATAAAAGAATACTGACCCTATGTTAAAAACAATGTTTAAATTTTGCAGACAAACTCTTGTTATTTTTTGCCTGACCAGCACCTCTTTATCTGCCCAAAATCTCCAATTTAAAAATTATAAAGTTTCAGATGGCCTTCCACAATCTCAGGTATATGATATTTTACAGGACTCTGAGGGATATATTTGGTTTGCCACAGCTGCAGGGCTAAGCCGTTACGATGGCAACACTTTCACCAGCTTTAATCACCGTAATGCAAATATCTTAAGCGATATAATCTATAGCCTAGAAGAAGATAAGAATGGAAATATCTGGGCCGGAACAATTCGGGGAGGCCTTTTGCATTTGGATAAAAGTAAACTACCCCAGAAAACGGCATTCAAATCTTATTATACCAAAAAATATAATATTGGCTACGAGATTTTTGATATTTTGCGAATTAAAGATTCCATCTGGTTTGGTGCAGATAAGGCGACCATTATTAAATATGCCGATTCATCCTTTACAACAATGCAACTAAAAGATGTTCCGAGAGAAAATTATGTGCGGGCCATGGTTGTTGATTCTTTAAAAAGAGTGTGGGTCTCTGTTTATAATGTGGGACTATTTTTAATTGATGGAACTCAAATTACCGAATTTAATCCGCAAAATGGATTACCCGATAATCATATCCGAAGTATCGCAATCGATAAAAATGGTGTTATTTGGTTGGGTGGCCGCTCGGGACTGATCTCAGCAAGATATGAGTCGGGACATTTAAACATCCTGAATATTTTAAATGAGATAGACGGTTTTGCTTCCCACAATATTTATTCATTGGTATTAGATGATGAAAACTTATGGATCGCCACCGAGAAAGGTATCGGCAAACTAAACCCTACTGATGGGCTGATAATATTCTCTACGGAAAATGGCCTGGTAAATGAGAAGGTATTTAAAGTTTTCAATGATCGTGAAAATAATTTATGGATTGGTACAAATGGCGGTGTCAGTAAACTTTCACAAGAACGCTTTTTGTATATCACAACACTTCACGGCCTTCCGGTCAATTTTATAACCTCATTATCAAAACAGAATGATGAAATTTTAATTGCGTCACATGGTGGCGGAATTGTTTCTTTTAAAAATAACATGATTTATAAGCCCAGCCTATTTGACAGTTTCAAAACGGAGACTATCCGCTCAATAAAAAAACAAAATGGAGTGTTCTGGATTGGTGGACGCGATGGTTTTTACAAGCTGACAAGAAATACTTATAAAAGATTCACAACAGCAGATGGTTTGCCTGGGATTTATGTCCGATCGATTGAATTTGATAAGACCGGAAAAATCTGGGTAGGTACCAATCGTGGGCTTGCTATTTTTGACCCAAAAACATCACGTTTTAATTCCATTGAAGAGCTTAAAGGCCAATCTGTCTGGCATGTACGGACAACCCGAGATAGCTCCACGTGGGTAAGCACGTATGGCTTCGGGCTCTATCGTATAAAAAACGGGAAAGTAACCCATTTTTCTGAAGAAGATGGCCTGAATACTGACTATTTTTACAGCACATTGGAAACAATAGATGGGACAATTTGGATTAGCAGCATCGAAGGCGCATATATTTATAAAGATGGACGCTTTAATTTTGTAGATGCGTTCAAACCTCTGGCAGAAAATACCGTTTGGGCATTTATTGAAGGCCAAAATGGTGAATTGTGGTTTGGGACAAATCACGGCCTTATAAAAAACTATCAAGGAAAATGGACACATTATACCACCAAATCCGGATTGATTGGCGATGAAACAAATATTAACAGTCTGATCATTGACTCAGAAAATAATTTGTGGATTGGCACTGTAGAGGGCTTGTGTAAATATAACCCGGGGGAAGACATCCGTTCACCATCTGCCCCCATTGTCCATATTGAATCAATAAACAGCATTCCTATTAATAAGATTGTCAATCAGTTTAAATATAACGAAAACTCAATTTCTGTGGATTTTATCGGTTTATGGTTTAAAGAACCGGAAAGTATTGAATATTCATATAAATTAGATGGGTATGATACAAACTGGAGCGATTTTTCTAAAAGACGATTTGCAAACTATACAAATCTTGAACCCGGGAAATATATATTTCATGTGCTTGCAAAAAGCGGTGATGGCATTATATCAAGTTTTCCGGCACTGTACGGCTTTGAAATCACCCCTCCGTTTTGGGATACAGCCTGGTTTATATCTGTATTTCTCTTTCTTATCGGATTGATGATGTGGGTGTTTATAAAATGGCGCATTCTGGCCTTTGAAAAAGAAAAAACCATACTTGAGGAAAAAGTATCCGAACGGACAGCGGAGTTAGACAAGGCCAGGATTGTTGCAGAGAATGCCCTTGAAGCAAAAAGCACTTTTCTGGCCAACATGAGCCATGAAATCCGTACACCGATGAACGGCATCTTAGGGATGAACCACTTGCTCTCAGAGACTGGTCTAACCCGCGAACAAAAAGAATTCTCCAGTTATATTAAGTCCAGCGCCGATGCCCTTCTGCACCTTATTAATGATATTTTAGACTTTTCCAAGATTGAATCCAATAAGCTTAAAATTGAAAATATCCCCTTTTCGCCAATACAAATTTTCAGGGACATAACGACCACCTTTACCTATAAGTGCAGTGAAAAAAATATTGCATTTTTCCGTGATCCAGAGTTTCGTATCAAGGATAAATACAAAGGCGATCCGCATCGTATCCGGCAAATCCTACTCAATTTTTTGAGCAATGCCATCAAATTTACACAATCCGGCGAGATAATCCTTAAGGTAGAAATCTTAGAAGAGACACGGCAATTTACTGAGTTTAAATTTAGTGTAAAAGATAGTGGTATTGGCCTCTCACCGGAAAATATTGCGAGCATATTTAAGAGCTTTTCACAGGCAGATAGTTCCATTACCCGTAAATTTGGCGGAACTGGCCTTGGGCTTACAATTTCCAGGGAACTGGCTAATTTAATGAACGGATCAATTGGTGTAGAGAGTCAACCCGGCAAGGGTTCATGTTTCTGGCTGTCTTTGAAATTAGGAAATATCCCAGAGAGTGAACCGGTTTTTAAAGCACACATAAGGAACCCGGAAAACAACCAATGCACCCTTATTATTCCTGAACCGTATAAAAAAAGTGCTTTAAAAAAATATTTTCAGTTCTGCAATTTTGAAATAAATGAAATTGATCCGGAAAATATTGAAAACCAAATTGAGAAGATCAGACAAAAATCTATTATCGTTTTACATTATGAAATATTGCCACTTATTGGCCAGGCAGTCAGAAATATATTTATTGAAAAGAAAATCCGGTTTATAATTTTATATCCCCACTTCGGAAAAAAAATTAGGCTGGAAGATTGCAAGGTGGAGTATCATTTATTACACGCCTACCCTGTTGATTATATGGCACTCCAAAAAATTATCTATAAGACACAGATACATGGAAATGATCCCGATGAAACTTCCACATTTGCTTATAAAGAGAAGGGCCTGAATATTCTCCTGGCCGAGGATAATATCATCAATAAAAAAGTAGCTATTAAAATTTTGAAAAAGATGGGCCATAAAATTGACGCTGTGGAAAATGGCCAGGAAGCTATTGCCTTTTATACTAAAAACCAATATGACCTGATCCTGATGGACATTCAGATGCCCGTAATGGACGGGTTGACTGCAACACTAAAAATACGGGAAATTGAATCACGGAAGGGAGGCCATATTCCAATCATCGCATTAACGGCAAACGCTTTTAAAGAGGACAGGGAAAGATGCATGCAAGCCGGTATGGATGGCTTTTTGTCAAAACCATTTAAACCAATAGAACTTGAAGAAATAATAAACAGCATCCTTTTCCCGGTTTAGCAAGATAGCGTTATGATATACTTATTCTGTATTTCCTATCAACGTGTTGGTGGAAACAGTGTTAATTTTTACATCAACAAAGCTGCCAACCTCCGCTCCAATATTGGGAAAAACAACCACCTTATTGCCATCATTCCTGCCCATTTGCTGATCATGCTTTTTACTTTTCCCCTCTACCAAAACACGAAATGTTTCACCCAAATGTTTTTGGTTTTGTTCTAAGGAATGTTTTCTCTGTAGCTCGATCGTACGTGTAATCCGGGACGCTTTTTCTTCTTCGGGCACATCATCAAGGAATTTACGCGAGGCGATGGTTTGTTTGCGCTCCGAATATTTAAAGGTAAAAGCCGAATCGAATTTCACCTGTTTCATCACATCCAGGGTATCCTGAAATTCCTCTTCGGTCTCTGTTGGGAACCCGACAATTATATCTGTGGACAAAGCAATATCCAGTACAATGGTGCGGATGTGCCCGGCTAATTTTAAAAATTCTTCTTTGGTGTATGTCCGGTTCATCATATCCAAAACACGGCTGTTCCCTGCTTGTAAAGGCAAATGGATTTGTTTACAGACCTTCTCATTTTCCGCCATTAAATACAGTAATTTTTCAGGAAAATCTTTGGGATGCGGCGAAGTAAATCGGATGCGTTCAATTCCATCTACTTTTGCCGACATTTCGATCAAATCGGCAAAATCATATTTCTCATATTGATAAGAGTTTACATTTTGGCCAAGCAGCGTAATTTGTTTAAAGCCTTTATCGGCCAGCTTTTTAACTTCCTCAACGATATTCAACGGGTCACGGCTGCGTTCGCGCCCACGTGTATAAGGCACCACGCAGAAAGTACAGAAATTATCGCAGCCGCGCATAACGGCCAGCCAGGCGTTAACGCCACCTTCACGTGTTGGGAATACATCGCTATATGTTTCAAATTCGGAGAGGGTCAGGTAAAAATCCTTTTCACCAGTGCCTTCAACTTTGGCCAGCATTTCCGGCAATTTTTTATAAGCATCGGGCCCGGCCACAATATCCACGCCCACTTTTTCATCCAACAATTCTTTGCGCAGGTTTTGCGCCATGCAGCCTAAAACGCCCATCACCAAATCATTATTTTTACGTTTTAGGTGTTTTAAGGCAGCCAGCCGGTTATGCACTTTTTTATGGGCATTTTCGCGCACAGAACAGGTGTTTAGGAAAATCACCTGTGCATCATCCGGCACATCAGTAAAACCATAGCCCTGTTTTTGTAAGATTGTTTTTACGATTTCGGTGTCATATTCGTTCATCTGACAGCCGTAGGTTTCAATAAATACTTTTTTCAATCAAACTCCATTCATCTTAATTCTTAAAAAAATTTACCAATTCTGCTTGAAACTGTGAAATATCATATTTAGATAATTTCCCAATTTTTTTTATAATAATCGATTTTTCAATTGTCGCAAACTTCATCCTCAGCAAAGAAGGTTTTGGCAGTTTTGATAATGCCCACTCTTTTATCAGATAATCACCTAACCTTTTTTCCCGATCGATCTTGCTCGTAACAAAAGAAATAACAACGTATTCACCTTTGTTATATGCATCAGGTGAAATAATGAGACCAGGTCTTTTTTTTGTTGAGCTCAAATCCGTAAACGGGAAAGGCACTAGGATTATATCCCATTTTTTATAAATCATTATAGATTTCATCTTCCTCATTGTCCAAATCAGAAAACGACATTTCAGAGAGGGCCATGATTTCCTTTATTTCCGCTGACTCCGAAAGAAGGTTGAGCTTTTTTTTATTCTTGCTGACATAATCATCAATCAACTCCGAGATAATCGCACCGATCGGTTTGCCTTCAATAGATGCAATGACCTTGAGCAGTTTTCTTTTTTTATCATCAATCCGGACACTCATTACAGCCATGACATTCTCCTTTAATTAAAACCTACATGTAATTTAGCTTACATGTAGGTTAATATCAAACAAGTTCTCCTATAATTCGATCTTTCTCAATAAACAAAAATTTCACTTTTTTGATTTGATTATGCAGGTCTGCCCCACTCTCTACGTTCACACGGATATAATTACCTGTAAATCCGGACCACATGCCGTTTTTTCCATCTTCAAACAACACATCCATTTCACGGTTTAAAAATATGCGGTAAAAGATTTCCTTTTTCCTACGTCCCAGCTCGGCCAGTTCATTATACCTTTTTTTCTTCTCCTGCGGGCTTACCTTGGGTTTAATTTTATAAGAAGTTGTCCCCTTCCGGTCGGAATAGGTGAACACATGAAAAAAAGAAATTGGCAAATCGGCCAGTAACTTTTTGGAATTTTTATATTCTTCCTCACCCTCTGTGGGGTAGCCGACCATAATATCGGTTCCCAAACCAATATGCGGGATTTTTTTCACGGCATACTCAATGAACTCCCGAAAAAATGCAGCGTCATGTTTCCGGCGCATGGATTCTAAAATCGCATCATCACCGCTTTGCAGGGGAATATGCAAATAAGGGCAGATTTTTTTTGATCCGGCCATAAAATCAATTACTGCCCGGCCAATTGTTGTGGGTTCTATGGAACTGATCCGCACACGCTCCAGGCCTTCCAGTTTTTCCAGGGCCATTAAAATATCCAGAAAATTTTTACTTGAATTTGAATAGGTGCCCACATTTACACCTGTGATGACAATCTCTTTATGGCCCATTTCCACCAGCTTATTCGCTTCATCGAGTACATCATCAAAAGTACGGCTGCGCGCCGGGCCACGGGCTTTGGCGATAATGCAGAATGAGCACACAAAATTGCAACCATCCTGAACTTTAAGGTTAGCCCGGGTATTATTATCAAACAAACCAACGGACTCGATGGTAAATTCCTCTCTGGAAATTTTGGACGAATGGATAATACGCGGCTCGGACATTTTTTCCAGAGGGTCCACAAACCCGGCCAACTGCATTTTATGTTCATTGCCCACAATCATGTCCACACCCTCAATTTCGCGGATGGTTTCCACGCCCATTTGCGCATAACAACCCACAACCGCCACAAATGTATCAGGATTAGATCGAACACTTTGGCGTACGGCCTTGCGACATTTGGCATCGGCCTGTTCGGTTACCGTGCATGTATTGATCACAGTTAAATCGGAAGGTTGGCCAAAATCAACAATCTCAAATCCTTGTTGTTGAAGGTTTTTGGCGATCACTGCCGTCTCAGCTTGGTTAAGCCTGCAACCAAGGGTATGCAAGGATGCTGTTTTAATTTTGTTTTTGTTATGCATGTTTTTATTTAAAAGTTATTCCCGTCATTCAGGAATCCATCCACCCAAAGCCACCGTCATGCCGAATTCAGTTCGGCATCCCTTCATCAAAATTAGAAACTCTTTTTTCCGTTGGGATGCTGAGACAAGCTCAGCATGACGGGCTGATCATTATGCCCCGATAAATACATCAGGATTTACAACCGACATATCTACAACCCCCTACTGCGAAAGTAAGAATTGCTACTAGTTAAAAGTCGGGGAATGTAAGAAGTTTTTAGGCGTTTTGCCAATTTAAGATTTGAAATTTAAGGGAACTATTCACATCAAAGAAAAAAGATTGACTATTCCTGAAATAATACACAACAATAATTGCGGTAATTTATTTAAAAGGCTTATCTTGCGTTCTTAAATTTATGCTTCCAAACACAATTTATGAATTTCAACCAACATCTAAAAAAAACGACTCAACTTGCCATCCCGCTTGTCATCGGTCAGCTTGGGCACATGGCCATGGGCGTAGTGGATAATTTAATGATCGGCCATCTGGGGCCGGTTTATCTTGCCGCCGCTTCTATTTCCAACGCGATTTTCGTGCAATTTATGATCCTGGGACTTGGGCTTAGCTTTGCCCTTTCGGCGCTTGTTGCGGCTGCTGACCAGCCGGGCAAAGAAGATGAATGTTCCTCGCTCTTGCACCATAGCCTGGCCATTAATATGGTTGCGGCTGTCATTCTTCTCTCTTTAATGGAGCTTGCCGTTGAATTACTCCCGTATATGGGGCAGGAAGAAGCCGTTGTAATTTTAACCGCGCCATATTTACGCATTGTTTCAATTTCAATCATTCCGCTTCTTTTTTTTCAAACCTATCGACAGTTTAGTGATGGACTTTCTTTTGCCAAGCCGGCCATGTACATCATGTTGTTGGCCAATCTTGTGAACATATTTTTTAACTGGGTTTTAATCTTCGGCAATTTGGGTTTTCCAAGATTAGAGCTAATCGGTGCTGGTATTTCTACTTTTAGCAACCGTGTTTTTGCGGCCGTGTTAATGTTCTTATATGTCATTTTCCATAAGCGGTTTAAAAAATACAACCCACGTTACTTTAGTTTTAAATATCACAAAAGTTTAGTTATTCAGATTTTAAAAATTGGCATCCCTTCGTCCATGCAGGCTTTTCTGGAGGTTTTTGCCTTTACCAGCGTAGCCTTTATTGTTGGCTGGATTGGTGTCAACGAGCTGGCCGCGCATCAGATTGCCCTTACTCTGGCCTCAGTTACGTTTATGTTTGCGCTGGGTATTTCGCAGGCGGCTGCAATCCGGGTTGGTGGCGAGTTTGGCCTGGGCGAAGAAGGCGACACATTGAAAGCCGGATTTTCCGCGATAGTTTTGAGCGCCCTTGTTATGGCGGTAAACGGTTTGATTTTTATTGTTTTCCGGATGGAACTTACATCCTTTTTTATAGATGATTTTACCGTTCAGGATATTGCAGCACGCCTGCTGATCATCGCTGCTATTTTTCAGATTTTTGATGGCATCCAGGCTGTTGCGGTCGGCACCTTGCGTGGTATTCAGGATGTAAAAATCCCGACGGTAATAGTATTTATTGCTTACTGGGTTTTAGGCATTCCCATTGGTTATTTGTTGGGCATCCATTGGGGGATTGGCGTAGATGGCGTTTGGTATGGCTTTGTTGCCGGACTAGGGTCGGCTTCGGTGATGCTCACCTGGCGGTTTTGGAGAAAGGCGAAGTAAAGAGTATAATAATAAATAGACACAGTAGTTTTTTATAACAGACCGATGCCATCGCTTAAAGCGATGGCATCGGTATAATCGTCTAGTACGCCTTTTCGTCGTACATTCCGTTGAGGTCCTAAAACAAGTTCAGGATGACGTATTGTCTGTCATTCCCCAAAAAATACATCGGGATTTACAACTGAATTAATTTTGCAATCCTTGTTGCAAAAGAATGAATTGTCGACTGGCATTGCCGGGACACTGAAACGTGACGATGTATTACCTCAATCTTTTAAGACAAACTTGGCAATGGTTTGCAGCTGCATATTGGAGGTACCCTCATAAATTGTACCGATCTTTGCGTCCCGGTAAAACTTCTCTACCGGATATTCTTTGCTAAAACCGTATCCGCCATGCAAATCAATCATTAAAGAACACACTTCCTGCGCTGCCTGAGACGAATACAACTTGGCCATAGCCGCTTCCTTTAAAAAGGGTATCCCTGCATCTTTCATCCGTGCTGCATTGTAAACAAGCAGTCGGGCAGCTTCAATTTTTGTTGCCGCGTTTGCCAATTGAAATTGGACACCCTGAAAGCTGGCAATACTCTTACCAAATTGCTCACGCTCTTTTGTGTATTTTACACCGGCATCAAATGCGCCCTGGGCGATACCTACCATCTGGGCGCCAATACCGATACGCCCCTCATTAAGGGTTTCGATCGCTGTTTTGTAGCCCTTGCCGACTTCACCAAGAATATTGTCTTTGGGCACTTTACAACCATCAAAAATTAATTCGACTGTTGATGAAGCACGGATACCCAACTTCTCCTCTTTTTTACCAATCGAAAATCCCTCGAAAGATTTTTCCACTACAAACGCTGTGATTCCTTTATAACCAAGTGAAGGATCAATCGTGGCAAAAACGAGAAAGATTTCGGCCTCGTTGCCGTTGGTAATAAACATTTTTTGTCCGGTCAGTTCCCAATGGTCGCCACAATCTTTTGCCTGGCAGGACAATGCAAAAGCATCACTACCGGAGCCCGCCTCGGACAAAGCGTATGCGCCTATTTTTTCATTGGCCAATTGAGGCAAATATTTCTTTTTGATTGCTTCATTGCCCCAATTGATGAAGGCGTTTGTCACTAAAGTATTTTGTACATCCACCATCACCGATGTAGAACCGTCTACCGTTGCTAAGGCTTCTATCGCTAAAACGGACATAAAAAAATTCGCATCCGATCCGCCATATTCTTCCGGTACATGGATGCCCATCATGCCCATCTCAAATAATTTTTTAGGGATTTCAGGCCGCATGGTAGCATCTTTATCCATCTGCGCCACATGGGGTTTTATATCGCTTTCTGCAAAATCTTTTACCGTATCATAAAAAAACTTTTCTTCTTCACTTAATTGGGTTAAGGGGGCCGCTGCTAAATTCTCGCTCATCTTAGTCCTTTAAATTTTAATGTTTTACAATTTTTTAATAGCTCTTTAGGATTTATATTTTGGGTATTTAGTTCTTACTCTTACTCTTACTCTTACTCTTACTCTTACTCTTACTCTTACTCTTACTCTTACTCTTACTC
>JAJRVW010000026.1 GCA_024277115.1 Calditrichota bacterium | reverse complement strand
TTGACGATTGACGATTGACGATTGACGATTGACGATTGACGATTGACGATTGACGATTGACGATTGAAATTAGTTTTTTTAGTTATAAGGGGCAAGGGGAGTTTTTTAATTGATTATTGTTTATTGTGGGCTATTAGAATTGTTTTTGTGCTGACTACGGAGATCACTGAGCGCACGGAAGTTTTTTTAATTGATAATGGAAAATGGAGAATTGAGAATTTTTATCGCTTATGAGGGGATGCTGGAATGGGTTTAGTATAACGGCGAGGTTGCTGATGGAAAATTGGTTTATAGATCGAGAGGACTTTTGACGGCGAGACCGGGGTTGTTGAGAACGTGGGTATAGATCATGGTGGTTTTGATGTCTTTATGGCCGAGAAGTTCCTGGACTGTGCGGATATCATAGCCATTTTCGAGCAGATGTGTTGCAAAGCTATGGCGCAGGGTATGTACGCTTACGGGTTTGCGGATGCCTGCTTTTTTGCGTGCAAGGTAAATGTAGTTTCGTAAAACTGTTTCGTGTTGATGGTGGCGGCGTTTATCCCCGGAGCGCGGATCAATCGATAGCTTGTTGGCAGGAAAGAGATATTTCCAGCCAAAATCTTCGGCAAGATGCGGCATTTTCCGATTGAGTGCGTTGGGCAGATAGACCTTGCCGTTGCCGTTGTTACAATCATGTAAATGTAATGCTTTTACTGTGTTGATTTGTAGTTTAAGGTACCGTTGCATTTTTATCGGTAAGATTGCCACTCGGTCTTTGTTGCCTTTACCGGCGCTGATGGCTATTTGGTTTTGATCGAAATCAATATCTTTGACCCTAAGGCGCAGACATTCGATTAGGCGCATTCCTGTTCCATACAGCAGGGATGCCATCATCCTTGGAAGGCCTTCCATCACGTTGAGTAGTGTTTTTATCTCGCTTTTTGAGAGAACGATCGGTATTTTTTTGGCTTTTTTGCCCAGGTTATTTGCTCGAGTTTATCGAAATCGATTTGGAGGACTTCTTTATATAAAAAGTTGATGGCATTCAGGGCCTGGTTTTGGGTGGATGCGGCGACGTTTAGTTGAACCGCTAAATAATTGAGATAGTTTTGGATTTCTTCGGCACCCATATCCTGCGGGTGTTTTTTATTATGGAATACTATGAAACGATAGATCCAATCGAGATAGGCTCTTTCGGTACGGATGCTGTAATGTTTTACGCGGATTCGTTCGCGGACCATCGTGAGTAGTTTCTTTTTTGTCATTTTATTTTTTTCTCTAAGTTCCCGGGTTTTCAGTGATCTTTTCTTTTGATTTTTTAATTTCGGTGTTCTTTTTACCACGGAGGACACTGAGAGCACGGAGTTTTTTTAGTTGAAATGCTTGGTTTTATTTGTCCACGGATTTCACTGATTATTACTTATTAACTTCCTGATTGATTTGGGCCTTCTCGGTTTTGTGTCTGGGAACGCTGAGGCCACAGAGAAAAATTTGGTATTTTTTCCTTTTCGGTTTGTTGTTGCCACGGATTCACTAATTGCTTCTTTTCTTTTATCTTTAATGATTATTACTAATGTAGATGCGATGAACACTGAGAGCTTAGTTTAAAATTTAATTTTCTTTTTGGTGCTTCTTTGTACACCCATAGTGTAATTAATATAAACTGCTTTGTCAATACATGGTTGAAATAAGTTTCATTTTTTCTTAAGTCGTTGAAATTATTGATTTATGCCAGGATTAATCTGGGGGGAAAGCCTGATTGATACATAGGTCCATTTACATCATGAGGAGGACAGACCTCATTAATCATAGGCTTAAAGAGTAAGTTTGAGCAAAAGCAAACCATGTTGTAATCTTGGTTTACTCATTCCAAACGAATAATTAAGGTATTGATTTTTAAAACATTGGCGTGTATTATATCTGCATCAAAAAACGATTAAATCTCGCTAATATTATGTTATAAGCCGCCAATAATGCCGCTTAGTCCGGTGGGGGAAAAACGTTTTTTGGGCTGTGAATATTCTTGTGTTAACTTGGTCTTTTACATTTTGAGGTTCTGCCCTACCAAGTTATTTTCTGGTTTTTCCTGAAAATGGAAGGCGGCAAAGGTTTTGTTCTTTGAAGCAGGTTCGCCCGAGTTTGAGTGTGTCGCTAAGAGTAATCTCTGGTTATTTTACACGATTTAAAGTTCAACGCAAATAACCCGTTCACCTTAGCTCCCGGCTTCCGGGCTTGGGTTTGGGTTAAAGTTTTTGCCTTGCGGGTGGACAAGAATAAAATGGGTTCTTTCAAGCTTTCCCACCGTCCAAAGCGGGTGTTGGGTTGGTCGGGGTTTGTTCTAAAAATTAATTCACGGGTTCTATTTTATGTGGGCTCATAACAAAGGCATCAAGCAGGAATTTAACCGCCGGAGCATGATCTCGGTGTGTAGGTTTTTGCACGGTTAAATCCGCTTATGCCCGGGTCGTTATAGGCCGCCAATAAAGCCGCTTAGTCCGGTGGGAGAAAAACATTTTTTGGGCTGTGAATATTCTTGTGTTAACCTGGTCTTTTACATATTGAGGTCCTGCCCTGCCAAGTAGTTTTTTGGTTTTTCCTGAATTTGGAAGGCGGCAAAAGTTTTGTTCTTTGAAGCAGGTTCGCCCGAGTTTGGAAGTGTCGCTAAGAGTAATCACAAAATTTTACAAAGTTTAACTTTTATGGGCAGCATGATTTGCTCACCTTAGCTCCCGGCTGTCGGGCTTGGATTTGGGTTAAAGTTTTTGCCTTGTGGGTTGGCAAGAATAAAATGGGCAGTTTCAGGTTTTCCCACCAGCCTAAGCGGGTTCAATGGTTTTACAGGGTTTGGTTCTAAAAATTAATTCACGGGTCCTACTTTGCTTGGGCCCATAACAACGCATTTTAACTGAATTTGCCACGCGGGGCATGATCCCGGTGTGAAAGTTTTTTCAGTGGCAAATCAGCTAAATGCTGGCACGTTAGCAACTTAGGTTGTTTTCACAATGCTATTGACAATAGGCAATTTGATTTCGTATGTTTATCCGCATAAGTTTTTACTGAAAACAACGAGCAAATAAGCTTTATCTTTTCTTTGAGACAGTTGAGGGGGTGTTTCAAAGAAAACCAAAGGATTAATTAACTGCCACGGACGGGTGTGTAAATTAATTTAACTGGGCAAAAATATGGATACCCTCTGTCTATTCCTATCCAATTTATACTCATTCTCCAATAAACATTTTCTATATTTTTCTTTCTCCAAAGAAAAGAACCCTTCTTTCTATGCCTACTCCTTATGGCATACGTTTTTATCTTTTATTTCACTAAAACCCCAACTATTAACATAGGAGGTAAGACCAATGAATTTAAAACTTGTTCGCCAACTGGCGAAATAAAAACCCGGATGATGCTGGTACCATCACCCGGAAACAACGGAAACGCCCCGACCTGTCGGGGCACACAACCAAGTGTTATCCGTATGGCTGTAATATACTGAAATAGAAGTTTATTGCAATTGCGGCCATCATACCAAAACCAAACCAAGGACCAAATATGAAACACCTGATTATATTCATAATTCTTAATTTGTCATTCCTGATTGTAAGGTCGTGCAGCGAAAACGGCGTTAAACCACCGCCACCTGAAGAAAAGCTGTGCGAAATTAACGACACTACCAGCCACGCCGTTACCTGGCGTGTGGATACCATTGGCGTTTTCCCAAGCGTTCTGTTTGATGTGGCCGCCATTGACCCCAATAACGTGTGGGCGGTGGGTGAAATATGGACACCTGAAAAAGATACTGTATGGAACAATGAGAATACCAAGAACAATGCTGTTAAGTGGAATGGAACTTAATATGAGTATTATCAACTCGGGCTTATCGGATATGGTGGCACTACCCCCACTATCCAGCAATTACGTGTTATATTGGCTTTTACAAAGGAAAATATATGGTTTTTTTCCGGTACTGGGTCCTATATCCATTGGAATGGAATTGATTGGCAAAGCGCCTATATTTCACAGCGGGTAGGTGGAATTCAAGCCGCCTGGGGTGTTTCGTCATCAGACTTCTACATTGTAGGGGATAACGGTTCCATAAGCCATTACGATGGCAACAGCTTTACGCTTATGGAGAGCAACACGGATATTGACCTGTTTGAGATTAAGGGTTATGTGGATAGTGAGACAGGTGAAAAACATATTTGGGCCTTGGGTTCAGAGGATGGCACAGCGGTTGTGATGGAATATAAGAACGGACAATGGACTAATATTTGGGACATGGATCTACTCGACAATAACTACGTTTTTCCTCAGGCTATTTATATTCCTGACAACAAATCCATTGTGATGTCGGTTTGGAGCGGACAGGACGAAAGAAACGCCCGCTTATACTGCTTTAGTCAACAAGACATGACTAATTACAAACTCATTGCGGAACATGATACGTATGTATTTGGCATGGCTGGTGTAAGGGTTGAAGATTTGTTTGTAACAGGTAGTTTCAATCAAACTGAACATTTTAACGGACAGGACTTTCATAATTATAAAGAAATACTGGGTGATGGCCGCTTTTACGATGTTGATGTTTCTAATAACAATATTTATATCGTTGGAAGGGTAAACCAGCAACCATTATTTATGCATGGGGAAAGATGACTAAATCATAACTAATAGAATTGAGGAACTGAGAATGAAAAAACAAATAATGTTTTTAATGATAATGCTTGGTCTTTGTTTTGTTAATACACAAGCACAAGAAACAAATTTTGATAGCCGTGTAATTTTACGTGTTAATGGGCACGACCATGCCCTGCCCAATGATATTGCCAATGAACTGGATAAGACATGGAAAAAAGAAAGGGGCGCTCTGGCAGACAGTATAACAGGCCGCATCAATAGCTCCTATACTTTACTCTGGGCCAAACTGGGCAGTAAAATAAATAAGGTGGAATTTGAAAAAGGAGCAGATGATAAAAATGTTGTCCTGAAATTGAAAATAAAAAATAACCGGTTTTTGGTTAAAGTACGGTTAATCAGATGGAATATCTGGGGTTGGAAACCATCCATCTTTAAGGAAGTTCCCATAGATGGAAATATTCAAATAAAAGTACCCGCGACACTTTTACTTGATTCACTAAGGGCAACATTAAAAATTACAGGCGCCCCAACATATAAAATGACCAACCTGGATATTCATGCTAACTCAGGTGTAATAGGATGGGCGCAATTTGAATCTTTTGTTTATTGGGTTGTTGAGCAATTTGATCCTACTTTCTCTGGCTCACTTTCTGAATATGAGAATAAGGAATTTCCTCTATTTAAATTAGCGGATGTAAATAAGGATGCTTACCTGGGGGATCCGGGAGATCCAATTTTTCAAGATATAGCCAATAGTGTCCCGTTTGATTTACGGTTTAAGTACGAAAAAAAGAAACTCATCCTTGATATGGATTTCTTACATGGTTATTTCGATGATGGTAACGTGTTTCATAATGACTATGCAAACTATACGCCCTCAACACAAAATGTACTTCAGTATGCAGGGTTTAAATACCTCCATTGGAGTAAGTTTAATGAAATAAAAAAAGAAGACAGTACTTTGTCGATGATCAATAGGGTGGATACCCTTCTACAGCGAATGGGGAATATGAACCTAAACCAATTGATGATAGAAGCACCATGGTCAAATATTTACCCACGAGTAAATAGTATTGATTCTTCCCTAAACCCGGCAAATATAACAGATACAGATGTTGATAATTATATAGCCCAGGGTGATTGGACACAATTAGACCAGATCGTGAATTCAGTTTTAGCAGGTGGAACAATTACCCGTCCTGTAATGGTAATCGGCGTTGGCCATGACGGTAGGCCACCAGTATATGACAACGGTACTCCATCCGATCCCAACGATGATAAGAGAATGGCTCCCGGCACAGCTGTTCGTGGTTCTGACGCAGCAGATTATGTTGCTGTACCTGAAAATGTATATTTGTACTGGTTAAAACTATATTCCCGTGCGGTCGCTTATAAATATGCGGATCGATTTGCGGTTTTTGAGGCAGAAAACGAACTAAACGCCGCGCGCTATACGGAAAGCTTTGATGACTGGTGGCGCGCCGGAAACGCATGGACGGATGACACTCAATTTGGTTTTCAGACTGATGTGGCCCAAACGCTATATGACGGAATTCATCATGCGGCAACCAGGCGCAATGGAACACCAAGCGGTGTTGAAGTAATGCAAGGGTTTCATATTTTTGACGCTGCTAAAAGGTTAAAAG
Organism: Calditrichota bacterium; assembly: GCA_024277115.1. Lineage (GTDB taxonomy): Bacteria > Calditrichota > Calditrichia > Calditrichales > J004 > JABFGF01. The sequence goes on along the minus strand of JAJRVW010000026.1, from coordinate 3,003 downwards.
AATGGAAAAATTATTATGATATTGTTGGCCTGCATATGTATCCCCATCTAATTCACGCTTACCCTGTTGTAGGTTTCATGACAGGCGAATTTGTTTGGGCGGCGAGGCGTATTTTAAAATCACTTGGCTCACCACATGATACTAAATCAGTTTGGCTTTCTGAAACAGGTTATGGTGCAAAGACAAACGCACCTGATCCGGCTGATTTCTCAGCTAAAACCAAACATTACAGCTATGCAAGGCAAAGTGAATATTTACAGGACGCTTTAAATAGCTGTGCTTTAAACGGGGCGGAAGCTTTTATGTACTTTGGCATACAAACTGCGGAGACTGACAGCGGGGAAACGATAGAACTGGAAGCATCTAATAATTATAGTGGGTTTTATGACATTAATGGTAGCCGGAAAGAGGGTTATTATACCTATAAGAACACATTTGGACTTATGAATACAGGTATTGACGCTACCCTCAGTAATAAATACCATACCGAGCTGCTTGGAGGTTCTTTTAATATTGATGGTGTTGTAAACGGTATTGCCTCGGGCAATACAATAAAACTCAATCAAAATGAGGATTACACGCTCAGGACAAACAAGCAGCACCTGGAAAGGCCGGTCACATCTGATACGGTCCAGCATCTTGATTGGAATGATGTCGTAAAAGAACATATTCTTTCCCATGATATTAACCTACCTTTATCTCCTCAAGATCAAAGATCAATGTATAATGATACCTACCCGTTAAACATTGAACTAAATGTACAGGGTCAAAACACGGCTTCTGATGAACGATATACCAAAATCCGCGACCCTTGGCTACCAGGCAGTGATGGTACAAACCGGGACGTACTTCAGACTTTTGACGAAACCTCGGACACCAATTATTATGATGTTTTTCAGGGTATGCAACCAGATGCAGCAGATACTTTGAAACCATATTATGCCATCCGCCCGCCGGAAGTGCTCTATTTTGAAAATGACGAAGTGGCGGTGTTCAATAATTGGACTGCCGTTCAGGATGTTTCAATACTGGATGACCCGCGTAAATCTGGCGACAGGTATCAGAAGGCGCTTGTGGCAACCGGAACGGCTCCGGCTGTAAAAGCAAATTATTATTACAATATTAAGGTTGAAGATGCGCATATCACTTTTACAAATGACCAGTTGGAATTAAAAGCCAGCCAACTTGTCGCCACAACAGATTCTTTATATGAATTTGTGGAATGGAAAGTGTATGAATCCGATGGCGTGACTGAAAACAGCAATAAAGCCACAATCACTTCTTCAACGGCTTATAAGAGTGCTGTTGCAATCAATGCATCCTCAAGTGTTATTAAACCACGCTATCGGGCCGTGAACCAATTAGAAGATTATACAGCGACTATCGATAAAGATGAAATACTTTTAGTTCCTGAAGAAAGCAAGATACATTTTGCCAAAGGCTTTGATATTGATGTCTATGGTAATCTTGACTTAAGTGGCTCTTATGGTAAAGAAATCGTATTTTCGCGCGATCAAGGCACTGGCTGGCATTCAGGCGAGTTGCTAAATTTTTATCCTAATACAGATATTAATGGGCCCTCAGAGTTCAATCGTGCTAAAATTGAGTATGTTCATTTTAAAGATTTCCAGGATGGTGTCACAACTAACACACCTATAAAATTTGTTGGGACAGGATGGACAAATTACCAAAAAATAACAATAAATAATTGTGTCTTTGATAGCTGCGAATATGCTACGTATAATGCGACCAATTATCCAATGCAAAATGTATCAATACAGAATAGCACTTTCTATAATTCTAATATTGAGACAAATTACAGTTTTACAAAAATTAATTTTGAGCATTGCATTTTCTACAACTCATCAGTTAATAATTATAGCAGTACATATAATAGTTTTTATTGGCCTTCGTATTCGGGCACTCATTCAAATTCAACGCTATTAGATCCAAGCTTTGTTGATGCAACTAATGGTGATTTTCATTTGCAATGGGGCAGCCCGGCAATCGATGGGGGTAATTCTTCTTATTTACCCAATGACCCGGATGGAACAATTCCAGATGTCGGCGCTTTCTTTTATCCCCAATTCACCGATTCCCTCTATGATGACAACGTTACCATCAGCGGTGAAGCGCGTATAACGACGGATTTTAACATCCAGGCCGGTAGAACCCTTACCATTAGTCCCGGCACTACAATACTTCTGGACAAAAATGTAAACATCGATGTAGACGGCGCATTAATCGCGCAAGGCACCGCTTCCGATTCCATTATATTTACAACCCTTACCGCCAACCCCACATCGTCCGATTATTGGTCCGGCATCACCATTTACGAAGGCGCGGACAGTACCAACCCGGTCAAATACTGCCGGATTGAAAACTCGGGCAATGGCATTACAATTAGGAACAATACCGAGGTTTCCAATAACTTCATCCGCAATATATCTTCAAAAGGGATTTACTCCTACAAATCAACCGGACCAATCAAAAACAATAAAATCGATAACTTTGGCTATGCCGGTATTTATGCGGCGCGTACCGATTATGTGTCCGGCGAACTGGAAATACTCAACAATCAAATCTCAAACGGCGGTACCTATGGCATCCGGTTATACTACGCCTCCCCCGCCATTAGGGACAACGAAGTTTCAGGTTCCACCTACGGCGTTTACTGTTATAAATCGTCGCCCTATCTCGGTGGCTTTTCCGGCTATGGCAATAATTATCTCCATAACAACACGTATGGTTTAAAAGCATACCAGTCCAGCCCCTTCCTCGGCGAAGAGTTTTGCGACATCAACGGCGGCAACAACTGGATAGCAAATAACAGCAGTTATAATATTTACGCTTACTCCTCCTCGACCGTCATGGCCGAAGAAAACTGGTGGGGCGCTTCCCCTCCCCAGTCGTCCAAGTTTTATACGGCATCCTCCTCAAGTATTGATTATACGCCGTACCTTACATCGTCGCCTTCTTTTAATATGATGGCCTCGCCGGAGC
>JAJRVW010000025.1 GCA_024277115.1 Calditrichota bacterium | reverse complement strand
CTTTCTATTTCACCTATTACTTTCTGCTTGAAGGCTTCGCTATACCGATAGCTTATCGCTTGTGCTGACATGGGGGCTCCTTTGTTTTATATTTACAAGTTTACTAAATTCTGTAAATATAATCAGGACAAGACAAATTATATTTTAAAATGAAAGTGGAGGTAATTAATGAGCGGATTTGATGTTAGTCGAAATGATGTTGACCAGATATCCGTTTTATATTTAAGCGGCTTTTTAGATGCACACACAACACCAAAATTTGAGCACGCCTTACAAACCCTTATCAAAGAAGACAGGGTTAAAGTCATCGTCAATTTAAAAGACCTTGATTATATAAGCAGCGCCGGTTTAGGTGTATTTATGGGGTTTATAGAAGAAATACGGGAAAAAGGCGGTGATATAAAACTATCAAACCTTTCCCCGAAAGTATTTAAGGTTTTTGACCTGCTTGGTTTTCCGGCACTATACCAGATTTTTGATGCCGAAGATGAAGCTAAAACAAAGTTTAATGAAACCAAGTAACCAAAAAATCGAATCTGATATAAGTGGATGTAGCTTTAAATATCTGCATCCCGGCAAAACCAGGGCATTTTTACGGTTTTTGTCTGATCAGGATGAGGTGAACATGATGGACACTTCTATTCCAGCATAGAGCTTAAATATGAAAAAAATAAGAAAAAGCAGATATAAAATACGGTTTCCCAGCAGAACAGAAAACCTGGAAGTTGTTCGTGATTTTGTGCATCGGCTGGCGTTAAAGGCCGGGTTTAAATCCGAAGGTGCCGATCAAATTTCTTTGGCAGTTGATGAGGCATGCACAAATGTGATAAAACATGCCCATCAATATAATGCCCGGCGCATGATTGATTTAAACGTGATCTATGATGACAAGAAATTTGAAATTATCATTACCGACAAAGGTAAAGGTTTCGATCCCAAATTATTAGAGAAGCCAGACCTCTCAAAATATATGCACGAAGCAAAAATGGGCGGATTGGGAATTCATTTAATGAAAACCTTAATGGATGAGGTAAATTACTCTTTCAATCCCGGGTCTAAAAACCAGGTTTCTTTAGTTAAATATATCCATGGTACAGCTTAATTATGAGTGACTTTTTAGACAGCTTCAGGTTAAGAAACGAACAAAACACAGAGAACATGGATCAAAAACACCTGGAACTCTTTTCTTTGTTCGAGTTTAGCCAAACCTTAAACTCTTCTCTGGAAATCCAGACAATCCTTAACAGTTTACTTCTCGTCCCAATGGGGCGGTTAATGGTGGGCAAAGGCATGGTGCTGCTGGCCAATGATGAAAAATCGTGCAAAATTGCGACGGTAAAGGGCCTGCCCGAAACTTTAATTAATACCACGTTTCACTTCGAAAACAAACCGCAAGAAGCATTGCAGATCAATTGGGACAATGTAGACCGTGCCTTCCCCGAAATTATTCTTAGATACAAAATAAAACTAATCATCCCCATAAAATCGATGAATAAAATTACCGGGATGATATTACTTGGCCCAAAACTTTTGGGACAAGATTTCACCCAGGATGAAATTTTCTTCCTTTCCTCCATTGGCAACATCGCCGCGCCGGCTATAGAAAATGCACGCGTGTTTGAACAGCTTAATGCCGTGAATTATAAACTGGATCAAAAAGTCCAGGAGATGAATACTCTTTTTGAAATCGGCAATGAGCTTAACCGTGTTTTTGAACTTGATGAAATATTAAAACGACTATCGTTTTCATTGATGGGGCAGATGCTAATTAACCAGTTTTTTGTAGTCCTTAAAAATGGTACAGAACTAAAAATTGTCTACAAAAAAGGTACTTCTTTTTCTGAAAAGAATATCGAATTATGTATTAAATCAGGCTCAAACCTTCCCGACTTTAGTCAGCCCCTTTTAACAAGCGCTCTTACAAAAAATGAAGGCGACCTCTTTAATCAGTTGGGCGTAAAGGTGATCGTTCCAATGGTATTGCAGGATTTGGTACGCGGATATATTTTTTTGGGGCCTAAGTTAAATAAGGAAGAATTTTCGGACTCAGATCTGGCGTTCTTGGCAACGCTCGCAAATATTGCCATTATCTCTATTGAAAATGCGCACCTTTTTCAGGAGACCCTGGAAAAGAAAAAATTGGAAGACGAATTAAATGTGGCAAAAAGTATTCAGGCACGCTTACTGCCTTCGGTAATGCCAAATGTTGATCATTTTGATGTGCATGGTCATAATATCCCCAGCAAACAGGTTGGCGGCGATTATTTTGACATATTACAAGTTAATGAACACGAATATATTTTTACTATTGCTGATGTTTCGGGTAAAGGAATGCCCGCATCCCTATTAATGTCTAACTTACAGGCTGGATTACACACATTATATAAAGAAGATTATTCGCTCTCCGAAATCACATTCCGTCTAAATAATCTCATATATAAAAATACAAGTAGCGAAAAATATATCACCTTTTTTATTTCCAAGTTAAATCTAAAAACCAACACGCTCACTTTTGTGAATGCAGGCCATAATCCGCCCTACCTTTTTTATAACGATGGTTCTTATGACGAACTAATAAAAGGTGGAATAATTATTGGTATGATGGAAAATGTAGTGTATGAAACGGGTGAAGTGTCCATGAAACCCGGTTGCTGCCTTACAATGTTCACCGATGGCGTAACCGAGGCCATGAGCCCCCATGATATTCCTTTTGATGAATTCCGCGTAATAGATTTCTTTAAAAGGGAAATGAAAACACCGACCTCAGAAAAATTAAACCTAAAACTCATCGATGTTTTATATGATTTTGCCGGCGACCCCACCAAAGACGACGATGTTACAATTTTAACAGTGCGGAGGATCGATTAGCCATCTGCTTGTTCTATTTTGACCCCATAGAACTGTATCTTTTTGTAGAGATTTGTCCGATCTGTTTGAAGTTGCTCGGCAGCTGCGCTTACTTTTCCATTATTGGCAATTAATGCCTTTATAATATATTCTTTTTCAAAATTTTGTTTCGCTTCTCTAAGTGGTAATATTTCATTGATCATACCTTCCTTATCTTTGCTAATTTGCAAAAGTTCTAAATCTGATTTTTGAATTAATCTTTTATTTATAAAAATCACTAACCTCTCAATAAAAAATTGCAGTTCACGCACATTTCCAGACCAGTTATAATTAAGTAATATATTTTTTGCATCAGATGAAAATTCCATAGTAGGCTTTTTATATTGCAGACAGAGCTTTCTGATAAAATGACGGGCAAGAAAAGTTATGTCCTCTTTACGGTGGCGTAAAGGGGGTATAAATAGTTCTATCTGCGCAATCCGGTAAAACAAATCTTCTCTAAATTTCTTTTCTCCAACCTGCTCTTTTAAGTCTTTCAAGCTGGCACAGATTATACGAACATCTATTTCTTGTTCTTTATTGCTACCAATAGGCTCAAATTTACCGGTTTCAATAAGCCTTAACATTTTTGCTTGAAGCGACAAACTTAAATCATCAATCTGATCAATAAACAATGTACCTTTGTCAGCTAAAGCGAGTCTTCCGAGCCGTTTTTTATCCGCCCCGGTAAACGCGCCTCTTTCATGTCCAAACAGTTCTGATTCCAAAAGGTTTTCCGGGATCGTTGTGCAGTCTAACCAAACAAATGGTTTATCACAACGGTTACTGGCCTGATGAATAGCTTCAGCTAAGAGGTTTTTTCCTACTCCTGTCTCACCACTAATTAAAATACGTGCATTTGTAGCAGCAACCTGGTCTACAGTTTTAAACAAATTCATTATAGGTTCACTAACACCTACAAAGTTGTGTTTTTGTTTAAAATATTCTGCATCAAACTGCTGTTGTGTTATTATCTCATACTTTTGAATGATTGATTCGATACTATCAAATAAAAGTTCAATGTTTTCTCCTTTTGGCAAAAAATCATAAACACCTAGTTTTGCTGATTCATTTCCAAGATGTGAATCAGCATAGGCAGAATACATAATTACAGGTATGTCATTTTGTTGTTGTCAAGTCCTGAAATAGGTTTACAGTATTTTATTTACTAATTGTTCTTTTTCTCTCCAATTATCCTTTCTGTTTGGTTCTGAAAGGACCGAACAGTTTTCCCTGTTTTGCGAAGCAAAAACAGGGGCGCGGGGGCGG